>NZ_DCLI01000066.1:0-153935 GCF_002320975.1 Clostridium sp. UBA1652 | reverse complement strand
GATATTTTAGAGATTCACTATCTAGAGCTTCCAAAATTGTTTGAATCTAATATTAAAAAGAATGAAGATGAGGATATAATACAGTGGATGATGTTTTTGGAGACTAAAAACAAGGAGGGATTTGAGATGTTAGCAAAGAAAAATGATAAAATAAAAAAAGCTTATAGTATACTTGAAGTTATAAGTAAAGATGATATAAAAAGAGCTGCTTATGAAGCAAGAGAAGCAGAACTTCACGATCAGATGACAAGGTTAAAGTCGGCTAGAGAAGAGGGTATAAAAGAAGGTATAAAAGAAGCGACAGTAAAAAATGCTAGAAATTTCTTGCTGATGGGATTGGATTTAGATATTGTTGCTAAAGGTACGGGGTTAACTATTGAAGAAGTCAAAGCTATTAAAAATGAACTAAGTTAAAGTAAATAGTATTATAAGACTGCCATTTGGTGGTCTTATTTTTATGCTATAATAGAAGTGTTATTTTCAACAAGGAGGGGCAAATGGTGGAAAGAACATATGAAGTTAAAAGTAGTTTTAAAGATGGAGTTATAACTTCAATACCTGTGGTAGTTGGATATTTTCCAGTGGCAATGGCTTTTGGATTGTTATCTAAGTCAACAGACATATCACTTTTAGATAGTTTTCTGTTTTCGGTGTTTGTTTATGCAGGTGCAAGTCAGTTTATGGCTTTAGACTTGATTAAAGCTAGTATTGGGACAGGTAGTATAATACTATCAACATTTTTACTTAATTTGAGACATGGAATGATGAGTGCATCTTTAGCTTTAAGGCTTAAGAATGTGAAAAGAAAGTGGCTTTATTTTATTGCTTTTGGGGTAACAGATGAGACTTTTTCTATTTCATCACTTAAAGAGGGAGAACTTAATGTTCCATTTTTATTAGGAATGCAAGGAATGTCCTATGTATCATGGATATGTGGAACAATAGCTGGGTACTTAGTCGGAACTATACTTCCAGAATCGCTTCAAAGTAGTTTGGGGATTGGTCTTTATGCAATGTTTATTGCAATACTTATGCCAGAGATTAAAAAATCTAGTGGAGTTTTATTTATATCACTTATTTCCGGGGGAATATATTTTTTAATATCTTATTTTAAGATAATTCCAAGTGAATGGAGTCTTGTATTTACTATAATCGTTGCTACTCTTATTGGTGTTGTTTTAATAAAAGAGCCAGAGGAGGAAGCAAAATGAAAAGTTATTTAGTTCTTATACTTGGAATGATGTTAGTAACTTATATACCTAGATTAGTTCCATTAGTTGTTTTATCTGATAAACCTATTAATCCAATGGTTGAGAGATTTTTAAAATACATACCCTATACTGCATTAAGTGCACTTATAGTTAGAGGGGTTATGGAGTCAAAAGGAGAACTTTTAGTACCAACATTTGTTGGACTAGCTGCATCAGCCATATGTTCATGGGTAAAAGGAAGTTTGATATTATCAGTTGCAGTTGGAATAGTTACTTCTTTAGTTGTTATAAGTTTGAGATGATTTTTTTGATAACTTGATGGGCCTTTTCATGCCTTGATGAACTGAGTATTTAGTTTCATGTTCGATATCAAATATTAATAGTAATTTAAGGGGGAGTTTTAATGGAATTTAGAGAAAAAGAAATAAAACTAAAAGATGGTACAACTTGTATTTTAAGAAGTCCTAATGAAAATGATGCAAAAGAGATGATTGAATATCTAAAGATTTCATCAGATGAAACACATTTTATGGTTAGATATGCTGAAGAAGTTGATATTACAATTGATAAGGAAATAGAATTTCTTAAAGATAATCTAAATAGTAAAACAAACATGATGATTGCGGCATTTATTGATAATCAAGTTGCAGGTAGTGCTGGAATCAACTGTGTAGGTAATTATATTAAACAAAAACATAGAGCTGTGTTTGGAATTTCTATAAAGAAAAAGTATTGGAATAATGGGATTGGAAATGAGCTTATTAAAGAAGTAATCAATCAAGCAAAGGAAATTGGGTATGAGCAGATTGAACTTGGAGTGTTTTCTGATAATGAGAAGGCGATTGCATTATATAAAAAGTTTGGTTTTGAAGTGTGGGGTAATGTAAAAAATGCTTTTAAACTTAAAGATGGAACATATCATGATGAAATCATAATGGGGAAAATGATATAGAAGTTAAGGTATAAAAGAGTGAGGAGAAGATAGTATGATACAGTCAATTGTGCATATAGCTTTAGTGGTAAAAGATTATGATGAGGCAATAGAATTTTACACTAAAAAACTTAATTTTGCATTGATAGAAGATACCTATCAAGAAGAGCAAGACAAAAGATGGGTGGTAGTATCTCCACCAGGTTCTAATGGAACAACAATATTACTCGCAAGAGCATCTAAAGCTGAACAAGAGCCTTTTATAGGAGATCAAGCAGGAGGAAGAGTTTTTCTGTTTTTAGGAACTGATGATTTTTGGCGTGACTATAATGAAATGAAAAAAGAAGGAATAGAGTTTGTTAGAGAACCTAAAGAGCAGGATTACGGAATAGTTGCGGTGTTTAAGGATCTATACGGTAATTTGTGGGATTTGGTTGAGTTTAATGAAAATCATTCTATGTTTAAAAGAGTTAAATGATAAAAAAGTATCCACTATATCACCAGACTTTATTATAGTTATATTATAATTATAGAATGGTGGTGATAAAATGAATACTTATAAAACATCTGAGGTTGCACATGCTATTGGAATTCATCCAAATACAGTAAGGCTTTATGAAAAATTTGGACTTATTCCTAAGGCAGAGAGGAAAGCAAATGGGTATCGTGTTTTTACAGATTTTCATGTTGAGCAGATTAAACTTGCAAGAACTGCTCTAGAGATCGAAATTGTGCAAAATGGTCTTAGAAAGCAAGCTATTTCTATTATAAAGACTTCTGCACTTGGTAAGTTTAATGAGGCATTTTATTTAACTAAAGACTATCTTGAGAAAATTAAAAATGAACAGAAAAATGCTGAAGAAGCAATAGAAATTACACAGAAATTATTATCAAATAAAGTTCAAGAAATAGGTACAAAATGTTTTACTAGAAAAGAGGCTGCTGATTATCTTAATGTTTCAATAGATGCATTAAGAAATTGGGAAATGAATGGTTTGCTTAATGTAAAACGAAAAGAAAATGGATATAGAGTGTATAGAGATGAAGATCTTAAATTGTTAAAGATAATACGTTCTTTGCGCTGTGCCAATTATTGGTATTAGTATAAAGTAGTGGACACACTAAGACGAACTAAGTAAAATGATATTTAGTTAAGAAAGGATGTGTCCAATATGGGAAAGGGCAAAAGATACGATCAAGAATATAAAGATATGATAGTGGACTTATATAAATCAGGAATGATCTTAGCAGAGCTAAGTAGCGAATATGGCATTGCAAAATCAACAATTAACGGATGGATTAAAGATGTTAAAAAAATACATGTAGATGATAATGACGTTATGACATTAAAGGAAGTTTAGGCTTTAAAAAAAGAAATGGCAAGAATTAAAGAGGAGAATGAAATATTAAAAAAAGCTATGGCCATATTTGCAACAAAAAATTAGATGAAGTAATAGAATTTATAGATAGCAATAAAAGTAACCATGATATTAAGACTATGTGTACCGTTCTAGGCGTAGCCAGAAGTACGGATTATAAATCTTTTGATAAATCTAAATCATCAAGAAAAATAGAGAATGAGGCATTAAACACTGCTATTAAAAGGATATATAAAGATAATAGAGGGATATATGGAGTTCCTAGGATTCATCATATACTTGGTATAGAAGGCTTTAAAATATCATTAAAG
Organism: Clostridium sp. UBA1652; assembly: GCF_002320975.1. Lineage (NCBI taxonomy): Bacteria > Bacillati > Bacillota > Clostridia > Eubacteriales > Clostridiaceae > Clostridium > Clostridium sp. UBA1652. The sequence continues at coordinate 150,103 of NZ_DCLI01000066.1, read as the reverse complement.
AGAGTTCAAAGACGAATGAATGAACTTGGTATTTGTGCAGTAACTGTAAAAAAATACAAGCCTCACTCGAGTAAAAAAGTAGCAGAAGGGTTAGAAAACGTTTTAAGGAGAGATTTTACTACTACTTCTATCAATGAAAAATGGGTAGGAGATATTACATATATTCATACTATCAAAGATGGTTGGTGCTATTTAGCTTCAGTTCTTGACTTACATTCTAAAAAAATAATTGGCTACGCTTTCGGTAAGAGAATGACTAATGATTTAGTTGTTAAAGCCTTAAAAAATGCATATTATAGCCAATCTCATAATGAAAATAAGCAACTAATATTTCATAGCGACTTAGGATCTCAATATACTAGTAATGATTTAAAGGAACTATGTAAAGAGTTTAATATTATACAATCATTCAGTAAAAAAGGTTGTCCATATGATAATGCTTGCATAGAATCTTTCCATTCATCAATAAAAAAGGAAGAAATATATAGAAATACATACCGCACCTTCGAAGAAGCTAATATGGCTATTTTTAAATATATTGAAGGATGGTATAACAGAAAAAGGCTGCAATCATCACTAAATTACATCACACCACATCAATGAGAATTATTAGCTAGAAGTGCAGCATAAAAAGTTTGACTTTTTGTGTCCAAGATATTGACATAAGACCAAAGTTACCCTATGGCTCTTGTAATATTTCCAAAGAAACGAATAATAATTATTGCCAATATTAGCTGTATGTGATTCGAAATAACTGAGAACCGCATCATTTTTTCCTCAATTACGGATTGGATTGTTGCAAAACGTTTTTCAATACTTCCATCTTTTTTATACGCAAAATTATATCACGAAGTATAAATATTATCTTGTTCAGATTATAAAAGTTTATCAATTTTATTCCTAGACTCTTTGCTTATTATATTATGAATTTGGTGATAAAAAGACCTATATACAGATACTCTTATTCTGTTTGATGCCCTTACTAATGTACTAAAAGCTGAGAATTCATAATGCTACCGTATTAATTCTTCAATGCAAACATTTATAAGATCACAGGGTTCAGCCTTCATTCTTGCCGAGGTGCCAATTGCTTTTACAAAAACATGCAGTGCATCTAAGCCATAAGGTTTAATATTTAAATATTCACTAATAACTTGAACATGCATTAATCTTGTTCCTGATTTATTGTAATTTTCAATATCCCATGAAGGAATAACAATATTAGTTATCTTAGAGATATGTTGTATTATCGTTTGTGGGACATTTACTGGAGATACGAAATATCTAAGTCTTAGAAAGCTTTTAAGCATAATTAGAAAACAAATTTTTGCATTCTCACCATGGATAACTTTCTGAGAAAATTTTATTTCCTCTTGTGTTGGGGTATATATGTAATTTAATTCTTTTTCAGAAATATTGCTTTTAAATCTTGGATATACCGTTTCATGCACTTCAGGCATAAATAACAGAATCCTTTGTAAAAAAAAATTATAAAATTTATAGCTTTTTCGCTCTTCGGTAGAAGGTTCCTCTATTCATATTTAGTTTACTCATTGCCTCAACTGCAGTAATTTCTCCATTCTTCCAATTCTTTATTACATTATCCCAATCTTTTGGGTTTTCCACTTTTGGGCTGCTAAATTTTTTCTCTTTAGATGTGCAGCTGCAATTCCCGCATGTTGCCGCTGAAGAGTACTTTCTCTTTCTAGTTTAGATAGCGCACCAAATATAGTTAAAACAAATCGTCCTTGTGGGGGGGCGGTATCTATACTCTCCTTTAAAGAACTGAGATCTACCTTTTTATCTTGAAGTTGATGAACTATAGAAAGCAAGTCTCGTGTACTACGAGCAAGACGTGATATACTTTCTATACACAATACATCGTCTTCTCTAATATATTCTATCATTTTTTTTAAATTGTAATCTCTCAATATTTTGACTGAGACTTTTTCAATGAAAAGTTTTTTGATTCCTAACTCAGATAATGCTAGTTCCTGCCTGTCTGTATTTTGCTCTATTGTAGATACTCGGATATAACCTATTTTGAACATTGAGTAATATCTTCTTTGTCAGATTTTTATTAGTCGCTTGCAGGATTCAGCAAGCGACTAAAAGTTAACATGGTATTGAGGAAAATACATAATTTGGTGGGGAGTGGAAGTAATGAGTTATAAAAAATATTTGGTTAATCAACATGATATAACATACAGACTGCGTAGCAATCTGCCTTGCAACTATAAGTATGTACTATAAGAACTAACAGTAGCTAAGCTTAGAGGTATTTTAGGAACAGATATTAAGGGGCCTACACTAAAGGGGTTAGAAGAAGGGAGCTAAAAGACTCGGATTTGAAACTCGAGCTATAAGAGTGGACAAGAGAATATAATTAAGTGAAAGAAAAGTTGTAAAAACATTAAAGTAATTTTTTAGAATTATTATTTATTATTTCAAGAAATGAAAAATTACACACTAAAAGTTAGGAAATGTATTGACATAATAAGTGTTAATTTGTAAAATATTACTTAATAGGAAGTGAAAGTAGAGACAAATATAATTAAAATGATATTTACGTAAATTGAAAAAGTAACATCCGCTTTCTAAGTTAAACGGAAATTAGTTATGCAAGGAGTTTGATATAATTAATAACGATATTTGTCCTTAACATATTAGGAGGATTAATTATGTCAAATAAAGATTTACTCAAAGGAAAACACCTTAAAATAGAAGATCGCCTTATAATTGAATATGGGCTAGATTAAAACTACACATTAAAAGAAGTTGCTGAAAGAGTTAAGAAGGACCCGATGACTATCTCTAAAGAGATTAAGCGGAATAGAGTTCTTAAATCAAGTAAACGAAGAGAAGATAATGTACAATCCTACTAGAACCGAAAAAGTTGCCTTAAAACAAACTTGTGTAATAGTAGTTGTGGCACACGAAGTGGCAAAGGTCGTCTCACTTTTATGTTTTGAAAATGTTCGTTAATGCTAGCTTTTATTATAGATAGCTGTAGTCAGCTGGCTGTTAGAGACATCATGGAAAAGTTATATGAGCTGTTAGGGCATGAAGTATTTAAACGTAGTTTACCTGTTATTCTAACAGGTAATGGCTAAGAATTAAAAAAAACAGAAGCTTTGGAACTAGATACTGAAGGAAATCTTTTAATAATAGGTCTTAAGGATATAGTGCTTTAATGATTGACCATATTAATAGTGCAGAAAGGACTAATTTAAATGGAAATATATCATTCAAACTAACCCTAATATTGTTAGATGTTTCATTACTAGACAAGCTATTATTAAACATATTTATGAAGATGAGTTACATCTAAAACCTGCACTATTTAATAAAGAATATATCAAAAATCTAGGGCAAGTGTCATATGCGGTGAATTTGGTACTATCATATTATGAAGTAGTATCAAAAGTTTATGAAAAAGCTATGTAAATTTTAATTATAGATAAAATTTGTATTAAGTTGGATAAAGCACCTCAAAAAAATGCACAATCGGGGTGGAAAGATAAGATTTTTAGGCATGACAAAAAAAGCTACAACAAGTGAAAGTTTAAAAAATATCTTAAGCAGTAGCTTGGTTTACACAAAAATTTTCAGCTGTTTGAATTAGCTTACACCACCGAGCTGGCATAGTAGAGAGTTTTTCTAACTCAGGTAGTGGAACTGGAACTTTATTGTTAAGATTCTGATTGGGTTTCAAGAAATTAAAGTAAGTAGTAAATACAGAAACATAGGTTAGAGAATCATTGTCACTTTTAAAGCCACGAGTACTACGAGAGTTCTCTTAAAGAACGGTAGCTCATCTACTTGAAGTTTTCTATACTCTTTTTTCACTGGTTCATCTTTTTAGGTGTAAACAAAACCTTTCCGGTAAGAAGAATATATAGGGTATTATAAGTAAATGTAGCTGATTAATATATTGAATAAGAAGATAGTTAACCATGTTAATAGATTGTCTCCCTTCTGGAAGATGTTTTTCTTTTCGCAAACTAAAAATACATACTTTTTGAGGAGGAAGCAAGATATTTATATAAGAAAGAAGAAAAATCAAGGGTTATTGAGCAAAAGCATATTAAAACTTTTGACAATACCTATCATGAAGGGGGGGAATTAATATGAAGAGAGAATATCAATCGCCTGCATCGGTAAGACTTACAGGTAAAGACACAGAATATGGATTAATTGCTGCAGCTGTTGTTGTAATTGGTATAGGACCAGTTTGGATCTGGTAATAAGTAAGAATGCTACCCTTCTGTTTGTTATTCTAGGTAGACAAGAGGGTAGCATTGAAATTATGTTAACGGAACAATGCTGAACAATTGAAATGGGGTATTCAAATAGTCTAAGAGAAAATTTGAGAAAGGATAATAATCCAACGCCTCATATGAGGATCATTGGATTATGCGTAAAGATATGATTCATATAACACCAAAGGTAAAAGGTAAAATTCGAAAGGAAAAATGGGGGGGGTTATATTATTTTAGAGACTTAGTTTATATAGATGTAGTAAATGAAGTTGCATACGAGATTATTAGTAGATGTAATGGGGAAAAAACAGTTGCTACTATTACAGAAGAAATCGCAGAGCTGTTTGATGCTCCGATTCATATGATAGAACAGGACGTTGCATCATATATCAATGCATTAATATATGCAGGACAAGTTACCATACCAGGAATATCAGAAGAAGAACTTACGAAGATAAGAAACAGTGCGACAAAAGAATGTGAAGAAAATTTAGTAGAGACAACAGATTCACAAGATGAAAGAATTCAAAAGGTATTGAATGGAAAAGGTATTTTAGGGGTGGCACCGAATGAGTTATCGGCACCGATTAAAGTACTGATTGAATTTACACACAACTGTAATTTAAAGTGCGTGCATTGCTTTGCAAGTGCAGAATATTGTGAACAGACACCAGAAGGATATTTAGAAGGTGAATTGAGTAAAGAACAGTGGTTTCAAATTATTGATGATATAAGTGAATCAGGTGTATTCGATGTATTTGTATCAGGCGGAGAAGCGCTGATGCGTAAAGATATTTTTGATATCATGGACTACATAGGAAAGAAGGATATGGGATTTTGCCTATTGTCGAACACAACATTAATTACAGGTGAAATAGCACAGAAATTAAAAGCTACCAAGTGTTATAAAATAGAAAGTAATTTAGATGGCTATAATCCAGAAACGTATGATGCGTTTAGAGGTGTAGATGGCGCATTTGATGCAACAATAGAAGGAATAAAAGCTTGTTTACGAAATGGAATTGGCGTTCGATGCAATTTAACAGAAACTAAAATGAATGCAAATTATATTAAGAAAGTCGTAGAAGTTGCATATGACATAGGAGTAAGAGAACTTTGTGTTGTACCGTTAGAGCCAGGCGGAAGAGCAAGAGAAAATTGGGATGAGATTAGCTTATCTATAGATGAACGAATTGCAATGAAAGAGGTTTATAAGGAAATCTCACAATGGGTAGAAGAAACATATAATAATGAATTCTTCTTTGCAGCACCATTGGATATTTATCAGGTTGAGGAAAGTCAGTGGGTAGATGTATTTAATCCAGGACGTTTTTATCCAATTTGTGGTGCAGGAAAATTACATTGTTCCATTGGACCAAAAGGTGACGTAATGGTATGTCCAACAGCAGGAGTCACATTGCCAATTCATCCAGGAAACTGCTTAGAAACGAATTTTAAAACAATATGGCAAGAAGGGGATATCTTTAAAGAGATACGAGATATTAAAGTTGAGCCATGTGTAAGCTGTGAATATAAAAACTGCGGTGGAGGATGTGCCGTTCGATCTCATATGAAATACGGAAAGGTAAATCAAGGACCAACGGATTTTTGTAAAAAGGTAATTGTGAGTCACATAGAAAAGATGAAAGGAAATAAGAATGAATGTTACAAATAATGTAGGATTTAATACAGACTATATCTACCAACACTTTTCGGAAGAAGATTATAGACAATTTCCTGAATATTTTATTGCACCAATTAATCTTGTGTGGGAACTTACCGCGGAATGTAAATCAAACTGTCAGTATTGTTTTGGTGGCTTTCATGAAAAAATGGAACATGAATTAAGTAAGGAAGAACGAATTGCCCTAGCCAAAGAGATTGTAGCAATGAAAGTGTTTAATATTACTTTAAGTGGAGGAGAACCACTTTTATGCGATCAATTACCAGAAATTGTGGATATTCTTTATCAAGGAGGAGTAAATGTAATTATATGTACCTCTGGATTTAACATGACTGAAGAGTTGGCGGAAAAATTAGTGCGTTCTTACAAAGTGGGATTCAACATCTCCATGGATTCGTTTCACAGCGAGAAAAATGATATTGCCCGTGGAAAAAAAGGTGCAAGTGAGGCAGCGATTCATGCAGTCAATATCATTCGAAAAGTAGGAGGAGAGCAGGTTCCTATCTCACTGGAATGTGTTCTAACGAAAAATAACCTAGAGGATATAAACGAGTATATTGAAGAAGCAAGGAAACTTGGTGTTCTAGGAGTCAAATTTCAACCAATGATTGCCATTGGAAAAGGAAAACGAGTACAGGATATTGCACTAGACGTGCAGGAAATCGAAGAAGCAGAGAAAAAGATTCGAAAACTATATCAGGAAGTATATCAGGAATTATTAAGTGGAATACGCGAAGATTTTCTACACATCGATTTTGTAGATCAATCCAAGCATATCACATTAGGGTTAAAAACAGGGATTAATTGGGGTGGAATTATTGAGCCCGATGGAAGATTAAGACCAAGTGGATACTTAGATATTGTTTTTGATAACTATAAAGACTTTGGGAGTTATCAAAAAATGTGGGATGAAGGCTTTAAGCAAGTGTGGAATCATCCATTTTTTGTGAGCTTACAAGGAAAAGTAAATAACGTAAAGGATATCGAAGCAGTAAGTGATACACATCAGATCCATGGCATCACATTAAAAGTGGAATATATTAAAAGAAGTGAAGAATGAAGGTGAAAAAATGATAAAAGAAGAAGTAAAGGCGGTTAAAATATTTGGAAATAACATAAAGACCAATGCAGATATTTTCAAAGACAACGATCAGGTTTTGTATCAGATTAAGCAAGCACAAGAAGCAGGAATTATGCCAAACGCATTGAATGCACCATTATTTGTATTATGGGAACTTACAGCCAAATGTCCACAAAATTGTATCTATTGCTATAATGAATCACCAAGACGAGTTGATGAATTATGCTCTAAGAGGATTTTTGAAATTGCAGATGAGATACTTAAGATGAAAGTGTTTAATATCTGTATTACTGGTGGAGAACCAACGATGAATAAATATTACTTTGAATTGGTGCGCTATTTGGCTATGGGCGGTATACAAGTAGGAACTGTTCTTAGTGGTGCAAATATCAATGAAGAACGTGCGAAAATGTTAGCAACGTATTTGTCTGTCGTACAAGTAAGCTTAGATGGATCCTGTGCAGAAATCCATGATAAGTTGAGAAATCGAAAAGGGTCCTTCGATGATGCTGTGAATACAATTAAGCTCTTTGTAGGATTAAGAATGGATGTAAGCATTTCATTTGCCATTACAAAGTATAATGCCGATGATTTAGAGAATGTGTATTATTTATGTAAACAGTTAGGTGTTTCCTCAATTCGTCTTCAAAAATTAGCTGTTTCTGGAAAGGTAAAAGGACAAGAAGAAAGTGTCTGCGCAACAGAGGAACAGTATCAGCACATTTTTGAGGTGATTGAAAAGTATAAGGGTGATGGATATATTGATTATGCGGATCCGACCGTACATATTAATGTAGGAATGGAAACAGAAATTGCAACATTAGCTCGTATTACTGCAGAAGGTGATGTTTGTATTTCACCATACTTTTCCGCTGTATTTGGGAACTTGAAAGAAGAATCTTTTCGAGATTGCTGGAACCGAATGAAAAAAGGCTGGAAGAATCTAAAGATTAGAGAGTTAATTGGAACCCATGTTATCTGTGAAGATGAATGTATCTATGATAGAATGCCAAACAAAATCTATATTGGAGGGGAAGAGAATGAATGATGAGATGCACCCTGTTAGAGAGAATATAAGATGGCGTTGGGATGGAGAAACAGGAGAGTATATTACCTATTTGAACCGAAATTCAGGTGCAATTAGTATTATGAATCCAGCTGGAGCTTTGGTGTTCTCTTTATCAGATGGAACGAAAACAGTGGCAGAGATAATTGATTATATACTAGAAGAATTTAGGGCACCAGATCGTGAGATTGTTGCGAAGGATGTTCGAGATTTCTTAGATTATATGGAAAAGACAGGTGCAGTTAGAATGGAGATGATGAATAATGAATAACAGTACAATATATCCTAAGAGAGTTCAGTTAAGATGGAGATTTGAGGGAAATTTGAATGAGTATATTGCATATCATAATCCATATACGGCGACGATTAGTATTTTAAATCCAGTTGCTTCTGAAATGTTTAAATTGTGCGATGGAGAAAATTCGATTGACGATATTGTACAACAGATTGAAAGTATGTTTGATGCACCAAGTATTGAAGTAATTAAGAATGACGTTGAAAATTTTGTAAGCTTTTTAGAGAAAATAGGAATTATCATAATGTTAAGTTCAGAAAGGAATTAGAAATGTTTACATTAAATTCACCAGCACAAATCATTTGGGAAATCACACAAAAGTGTACGAGAAGTTGTGAGTTTTGTTACAATCATTCCTCGGAGGTGTGTAAGACACAGTGTACGGAGGCGAAAATCGATCATGTCGTGGAGCAAATCATAGAATGTAATCCAATGGAGGTTATCCTAACTGGTGGAGAGCCGTTGGTTTTGGGCGATAAATTGATTGATATCATTCAAAAGATCAAAGCAGAAGATATTTCGGTCACCTTGTTTACTAATGGAGATTTGATGAATGAAGAAATGGCAGAAAAGTTAACATGCTGTGATTCCATCGTATTGACCATGACAGATAGCAAGAATGCCATGATAGGAGAAGACTCTTTTGAACATGTAATGAAGAGTATTGCACTGTTAAAAGAGGTTAAAATTGAGGTTCGAATTCTATTTACTAACCATATATTAAAACAGGTCGAAGAGATCATGAGCAAACTGAGCCATTATAAGAATATTAAAAGTATCGGTGTGATGCCTTTTATCGATACAGGCAGACAGGATATGAGAGAGCTCATCGTAACGCAAAACGATTATAATGAATTTATCATTGAGATGGCTGAATTGATTTCCGATTACAAAGATGATTTTCAAATCTATTATGTGGACGATAGCAACGATTTGAAAAATGTGATTCGAAATAAACAGTTTTACTTCACCGTATACATTCAAGCTGACGGTGAAGTTTTAGTGAATCAGTGGTTGAGAATTACCGCAGGAAATCTTCTCAAAGAATCCTTGCTGGATATTTGGAATTTAAAGATGAAGAACTTCTATTATAAAGCAGAAACGCGGGATTACTTTATGACGTTTCGTAATTTAAATGAAGAAGGCAACGAATACGTAAGAAAGGATGAGCTCATACCGATAGAAAGGATATTCGACTGACAAAAGAATGCAGAGAAAAAGAGATGAGGTTATTAGATGAGAGTTTTAATTACATTTGTTCCGCCCGTTTTTAATAGTATTGAGTATAAGGGAATGGTTTCGCAAACATCATCAGCTATTTTTTTATTAGGAAATATATTACGAGTACACAATATTGAAACCAATATCGTAGATCCTTATTATATTTTAGCCAAAAACTATATTGGAAAAGAAAATATAGATTTTAGTGACTTATTAAAAGATGTAGATATTGTATCCCTTTCGTCTAATTCATTTAATTGGGGAACTACATTAGAATTCATAAGAAATATAAAGAAATGGAATGACAATATAAAAATTGTACTTGGTGGAATTCATCCTACGAAATTTGATCAATATACGTTAACTGTATCAGGTGCTGATGTTGTAATACGTGGAGAAGGAGAGAGGGTTCTTCCAAGTGTTATTAAAGGGTTACGAAAGAATGGAATAAATGGAGTAAAAGATATCACAGGAGTCACTTATCGAAATGAAATGGGGGAAGTAATAAGAAATCCACAGTCAAAATTGTTGACGGTAGAAGAATACAATCATATACCATTTCCAGAATATGAGGAGATGCCACATAACTTCTACTCATCGATTCCATTAGAAACCTCTAGAGGCTGTCTTTTCAACTGTATTTTTTGTGGAGTGAATTATCATAAAAGTTTTCGAGAACTATCCGTAGAGAGAGCTTGTCAAAAATTTGATCATATCAAACGGATAGCTGAAAAGAAGACAAGAACAGGAAGTATCGTTTTTTGTGACGACTGCTTTACATGTAATAAGGAGCGAATGCGAGGCATTTTCGAACATATACAGAAAACAGATGGAAATTATCAGCTGATGATCGAAGGGCGTTTGGATGATTTGTATCAGTATGAATATCTGGACGAAATCCCTTATAAAAAAATAGGAAGATTTTTAGTTGGTATTGAAAGTGGATATGATGAAGGATTGAAAACGGTACGAAAAGGGTATACAACAAAACGTATAGACAATATATTTGAGCATATCAAATACAATGCGCTTGTAGAAAAACTATATTGTTCCTTTATCATTGGTTTTCCATGGGAGACGAGAGAGGAAATTATGAAAACAATAAAGTTTGCAGCACATTTGGTGCAAGAATATGGAGTTGCATGTAGCGTAAATTGGTGGAGTATTATTCCTTCAGAACTATGGGAGACTCGTAAGCGATATGGTATTAAATGTGATGAATCACTATTTGACGAACCAGAATGGTATAAGATGGAGACAAAAAGTAACTTAGAACAACGAATCTTTTTTGAGACACATCCGAACATATCAATGCGAGATAAAATGATAATAGATGAATTGTTTCTGCTTTATGCAAGTATAGGGATTGAATTACAAGTAAAATAAGAGGATTTTCGATTATGAGTGAAGGGAATGATGAAATGAAGGTTCTTTTGGCTTTTTTGCCACAACAATGCGATTCTCATAAGCAAAGATGGTCCAATGCTCAGCCGCCAGCGGCAATTTATTTATTAAGCTCTATATTAAGAAGCATAGACATTGAGACGTGTGTTTTAGATCCCCTATTTTTTGTTGATAAAGAGGTAATTGGAGGGACTGAAATAATATCAATGGAATGTTTTGATGACGTGGATATCGTAGGATTATCCTCAAATTCATTCAATTGGGCCAATACAAAGAAGTTTATTGAATTTATAAAGGAAAGAAGACCAGAGATAAAGATAGTGTTGGGTGGAGTGCATCCAACCTATTTAGACGATTATGTAATACGAAGTACATCAGCAGATATTGCGATTCGAGGAGAAGGCGAAAAGACAATTACGCGTGTAGTGAAAGCATTGCGAAGTGGGAAAAAAGATGCCTTAGAATCTGTTTTAGGGATTACATATCGTAGTTCCAATGGACAAATTATACGTAATGCAGATGCACCGATGCTGACAACCGAAGAATTTAATCAAGTAATCCATGTGGATTATAAGGAAATGCCAAATAATTTTTATCGTCTACTTCCATTTGAATCTTCCAGAGGCTGTTTATTTGACTGTTCCTTTTGTGGGGTACCATTTCATAAAAGTTGGCGTCCACTTTCTTTGGAAAAGGTGATTGAGAAATTTGATTATACATTAGATGTTGCGTATAAAAAGATGGCAATACCAGCGGTTGTGTTTGGAGATGATTGCTTTACCGTAGATAAAGAGCGTGTAAAGGGAATCTTTAAACATATTAAATCTCTGAGTGGGGATTTTTATGTCAACCTAGAAGGTCGATTGAGTGATTTGAAAGATACAAGCATTATGGATGACTATCCAATGGAGCATATGATGCAATTTTCCGTTGGAATTGAAAATGGTTATGACGAAGGCTTAAAACTAAGTAAAAAAGGATATACCGTTAAAATCATAGATCAACTGTTTGCAAATTACAAAAATCGTCCTGACATACTTGGAAAGATACAATGTTCCTTTATTATCGGACTACCATGGGAAGGAGTAAAGGAATGTATCAAGACTATACAGTTTGCAGCATATCTAACAGAAGAATATGGTGTAAAATGTAGCATTGCATGGTGGTGTATAATTCCATCTTTACTATGGCAGCAAAGAGAACAGTATAACATCCATGTAGACGAAAGTCTGTTTGATCAGAATTACTGGTATATGCCAAATGTTGAAACAGAAGCAGAGAGAAAAAGATTTTTCAGTTATCATCCCAAATTGACTATGAAAGATCGTGAGAAGATAGATTCCATCATTAATCTATATTACAATAATGGAATTAACCTAACTCAACGTTAAAACACAGATAAAGGATTGAGAAAAATGAATTTAACAAGTATGGATTTTCTAGAAGTGACACGTTCTGTTGGTTGGAATGAAAGAGTTATGAAAGAGTGTTGTAAGTATATGAGTTGCATTCCAAAGCCTTCAAAAATAATAGAATTAGGATGTGGAAATGGTTTTTTTTCTAACTATGTTGCCGAATATTTTTCGGAATCAGAAGTCACGGGTCTTGATATAAATTGGAGATTGATTCAAGACGCAAAAGTGCTGTGTACGAAGAAAAACGTCCAGTACGAAGCAGGAGATGCAACTGCAACAACCTATGCAGATGACACATTCGATTGTGTCTATACACATCTTGCGTTAGTAGATTGTCAAAGGCCAGAGGAAATTATGAAAGAGGCATTAAGGATCACAAAACCAAGAGGTTATGTATTCTTTTTTGAGCCAATCTATCAAATCGATTTTTTAAATACGTATTTCTCTTTCCTAAAACAAGAAAACATTGAGATGCTACAAAAGCTCTATAAAATAATGTTGATTGACCTTCCGAAAAAAAAAGGAATTGATCGAAAGATAACGATTCAAATTCCAAAGATATTAGAGGACTTTGGATATCAAGATGTTGGAATCCAAGTGTTTCATACCTATTTACAAAGTAGTGATATCGATGATATTCAAAAAGAAACGTGGATGGAACAATCTATCAACTTTATTAAGAGCTATCCAATGGTAAAGCGTAATCTCGAGCAGAATGACTTACTTATGAATTTTACAAAAGAGGAAGCAATGGAAATTCTGGATCTAGAATTAGAGGTTGCGACGAATATTGTACGAGATGAAAAAGGACTTAGTGGAATGTCTTTTTTTTGCGTAAGTTCTATGATAGGATTTAAAGTACAAAAAAGATAGAAAACTTGCCGACGCTCATAAAGCAGAATAATTCTATGAGAAAATACGGTATCGTGAGGTAGATGATGAAAACATTATTAGTACATTGTGCAAGATATAATAACATTACACCTGTAGTTACGATGGGACTTTGGGGATTAGCAGATGTGATAAGTCATGCAGGGGCAGAATGTGAGGTAATTCATACCGGGGTGGAACAGCAAATCACAGGTAACTTTTGTATTGAGAATTATATTACATCCGATGTCGAAATAGTAGGTTTCTCGGCCCATTGGTTTCCTATGTTGCAAGAATGTTTAGATTTGGCCAAGCGGATTAAGGAATCTTATCCGCATGTCTTCATTGTATTTGGCGGATATACAGCAAGTTTGTTTGCAAAAGAAATTGTAAAAACGTATGAAGCAGTAGATGCTATCATTGTAGGAGATGGAGAAGTACCATTTGAACAATTAGTAAAACAATGGATCGGGAAAAAACAGAATTTAAAAGAAGTCACCAATCTAGTATACAAGCTAGAGTATGAAGTTTGTGCCAATCCAGTGGATTATGTTGCGACGGCACAAAGCATACGCAACATTCAAATGGCATCCATGGATAAATACCTTAGGAACTATGAATGGGCAAAACACAAAGGGATTTTTGATTTACCTTACGGTGGATTCTGCAACTTCCCAGTAGAGCAATTTTTAAAAGAACCAACCTTTTTCTTATTAACAGGAAAAGGCTGTCATGTAGATTGCTTATATTGTGGAGGCGGAAAAACTGCTCAAGAACTTATCAATCATAGAAAAACATGTATGTTTGTTGAGGATGAACAAATCATAGAAACCATTGAAGATGCTCAGAAGTTAGGTTATAACAATTTTTATGTGTGCTATGACCCAAAGCCATATAATGCAAGATATCATAGTTGGCTAAAAAGAATACGAGAGAAGAAACTGGATATCGGATTGATGTTTGGATTTTGGGCATTGCCTACGTTTGAACAGATAGATGAATTTGTAGCAACGTCCGATAAACTATTATTTGAAATATCACCAGAGACGGCATGCGATGAATTGAGAGGAAGAGTGCGAGGATTTACGTTTCAGAATGAGGATTTCTATAAGACGTTAGGTTATCTATATGAAAAGAAAGTATCCACATTAGTCTATTATACGTATCCATTGATGTTTGAGCGTGTCGAAGACGTCAAGTTAACGAGAAGAGACTTTTGGAAGATAAATACAATGTATCCAGCATATATAGAAGCGTTCTATATGAAACTGTCTACGGATCCAGGTTCTCCTGTTTATCAGAAGCCAGAAGAATATGATACATCCTTGATTGTGAATTCTTTAGAAGATCATTTGAAACTCTGTTCATCCACGAATGATGGAAATATTATGATCCATAAAATACATTCCATTGCAAAAGAGGTACAAGATGAGCTCTATAATCGAATTATATTAGATACGTTATTTAAGTGTACATTTCGAGTATATGTAAAAGAAATTGTAAGAGCATTTGAGACCGTTGAAGATTTTATAATATTTATGGATGCTTTCTATGATGAAAGTGGATTTGCAAAAGACTATTTAAAACACAAAGATAAGCTGCTTATGCAAGGGGAATTCATGATCTCTGCATTTCAGGAATACGTTCTAGCAAATAAAGAAAAAGCAAAAACGTATCTTCCAGATTTGATCGCATTTTATAAGGCAATGACGATATTCGAACGAAAAAATACCAGTTTAACAGATAAGAATGGACTTGTATTGTGTGACAATGTTAATATCTGTAGCACCGATTACGAGATATATGAAGCAGTAAAAAAGATTGAGAAGAAAGAGTTTTGTGAGTTTGAGCAACTCCGTCAAAGTGAGATGTATCTATTTGTGAAAGTAAATGAAAAAGTAGATGTTTTTGATATAAATGATGCATTTTATCTGCTGCTAGAGCATATAGGCAAAAAACCAGGAGTTCAAAAAGAAGAGTTATTGCTACTAACATCACAGGAATTTACGGATGAAAGTGATGAGCTTGAAATGATATCAAGTGAATTATCCGTAGTGGTAAATTCCTTATTGCAACAAAAGATTATTCAGTATGGAATAGATAGATGAAAGGAGATTACAATTATGATTCGAAAAGCAACCGAAAGAGAAGTACAAGAGATTGTGGATTTTGTAATAAATAAAATGGAGGATTCAGAGTTAAAAGGACAGCTTCAGCGTATCTATGGTGATGCCAATGCAGTAAAGATGAGAATCGCTCAAAATATTGAAATCATTCATTTTTACAAAGAAGAGGATAATATAGTAGGGATT
Organism: Clostridium sp. UBA1652; assembly: GCF_002320975.1. NCBI lineage: Bacteria > Bacillati > Bacillota > Clostridia > Eubacteriales > Clostridiaceae > Clostridium > Clostridium sp. UBA1652. Next base: position 134,493 of record NZ_DCLI01000066.1, on the reverse strand, counting down.
ATCTCAGGAATATCCAACAAATTAAGTAATCCGAAAAATGACAGTTGGTCAATCGCACTGATGCATGTATTACCTGAGTATAGAAATCAAAAAGTTGGTAGTCAGCTCTTAGATGCTTTTGAACAAGATGCAAAGGAAATGGGTTCTTATAAAATAAATACGACAGTCATGAGTGAAGACATAAGGACGCAAATTTTATTCATTAGTCGTAAATATAGACAAGAAGGATACATTGAACACGGAAGAGAAAAAGGGGCAGACGTAGTTTACTATGGAAAAAGTCTTTAGAATATAAAAAAGTATAGGAGGATAGTATTATGTTACAGCACATTACATTATTGATACCGTTGGTGGTTATTCAGCTCGCATTACAGGCATATTGTTTATTTCACCTGTATAAAAGAAAGAAAGTTCGTTTTGAAAAGAAATGGATTTGGGCAATAGTTATCTGCTTGTTTTCATTGGTGGGACCACTGGCATATTTATTAGGGGGAGGTCATGACGAATAAATGAACGCAATAGAGGTAAAGGAACTTTCCAAAGAATATGAAGGAAATTATGTTGTGGATCATATTTCGTTTTATGTACCAGAGGGCTCTGTATTTGGATTTATAGGGCCCAATGGAGCTGGGAAAACGACGACATTAAACATGTTAACTGGGTTAAGACAAAAGACCAGTGGAAGCATACGATATTTTGGAGAAGAGGTTGATTTTAAGAAGTTAAAAACACGATTTGACTTTGGGTATTTACCAGATGTTCCAGGATATTATCATTGGATGACAGCAAAAGAGTTTCTCTATCTGTGTGGAAAACTTTTTGGAATGGAAGATTCCGTGTTACAAAGCCGTATTAATATGCTGTTAAAAGAAGTTGGGTTAGAAAACAATGACAAAAAGCTCTCCAGTTATTCTAGAGGGATGAAGCAAAGGGTTGGAATTGCACAAGCGTTGATTCACAATCCTAAGATCATTTTTTTAGACGAGCCAGTATCTGCTCTAGATCCGATTGGGCGAAAAGATATCATGGATATCATACGCAACCTGTCTAAAAATGTAACGGTATTCTTTTCCTCTCATATTCTATCCGATGTGGAAACGATCTGCGATCGAATCGCTATTTTAAATCATGGGAAAATCGAAGAGTGTGACACCATTCGAAATGTAAAGAAAAAATACTCCGTGGAACAGCTGTGTTGTGAAATTGCTAAGGGAGATGTAACGAAACTAGTGAACTTAGTCAAAGAATATGAATGGGTGAATAAAGTTGATCTATTGGATGAAAGACGTTTTGTGATTGATACTAAGGATATAAAAGAGACACAACAAAGGATCATGAAGCTGTCCGTAGAAGAAGGTATTTACTTTCAAAATTTTAGCGTAACCGAAAAAAGTTTAGATGACATTTTTATGGAGGTGGTCACAGAAAATGAGTAATAAGAGGTATTTGATAAAAAAAGAAATATGTGAGTTATGGAAAAGCAAGAAAATATTGATTATTGCCACGGTGTCCATACTCATAGCAGGAATCAGCCCATTCTTGGCAAAATATATGTCCGATTTATTATCGCTACTTGCGTCCACCTCAGGACAAGAAGTAGCGATTGTATTTCCAGAACCAGTTGTGAGCGATGCATATGCACAGTTATTTAAAAATATAAGTACCATTGGCATGTTTGTGTACATATTGGCGTTTTGCGGAACGGTGGTAGAAGAGAGGAAACAAGGAACAGCCACTTTAATATTAACAAAAAATGTTACAAGAGTATCTTTTATCGCTTGTAAATATATTGCCATATTTATTACATTTTTAGGAGTATATATTATAATGGGTGGTATTTTTGGGCTCTATACGACGACACTATTTGAAGATTTTGCATTGCAACCTTTTGTGGTATCCATGCTGTCCTATTTATTATACTGTTTCTTAATTATTAGTATAACGATACTATTTAGCACGATAAGTAAAAATATGTCAATAGCAGCAATGTTATCAATTGTTGTATTTTTTGTTACAGACTTAGGAAGTTATGTTCCATATGTGGGAGATTATTTACCTGGAAGTATTAAAACAGCCATTATTCACTATATAGGTGGTGTATCATCGCGGAGCTCATTAGTTTGGTTAAGTATAGAAAATGTAATAGGGATATTGTTGATTAGTATGATAAGTTGCATCATATTTAATAAACAAGAGAGTGTATAACGATGAAAAAAATACTATTGATAAATCCAAATAGCTACGCGAACCCGCCAGTACCTCCAATTGGTCTTGAATACATCGCATCTGCATTAGAAGACAACGGTTACGAGGTGGACTTTTTAGATTTGTTTTTTTCCTGTTCCAAGGAAAATTATGATTCAAAGATAAAACAGAGTGATTATATATGCATTACATTTCGGAATTTAGATACTTGTTGTTTTCTAGATTCTGAAAGCTTTATAGAACAGTTAAAAATAAGAGTATCCTATATTAAGGCGAATTCCGATGCGGTTGTGGTTCTTGGAGGAGTTGGATTTTCGATTGCACCAGAAGAGATATTGGATTACTGTGGTGCAGACTACGGGATTGTAGGACAAGGTGAAAATGCACTTCTTTATCTGTTAAAGAATCGTAATACTGTATCACAGCGTATACTTTATGGTGAAAATTTTGAAGGGTATCGCAATACACATCAGAGAAAGTTTGTGAATTATTCAAAATATATCAAATTAGGCTCGACACTAGGTGTGACCACGCATTTTGGTTGCAAAGAGGTTTGTTCGTATTGTGTTGAGGGAAGGAAAAGAGAAATGGAGCGAAGCATTACCAATGTAATGGATGAGATAAAACAGCTCAGGCAATATGGAAGTAATTTTATGTTTTGTGATAGTGAGTTCAATTCGGATATTGAGCTTCGCATGGAATTAATGCAGCAATTGATAGAGCAAAAGATGGATATTTCTTATTATGCCTATTTAAAACCAGAGAATATTAGCGAACGATTTGTAGAAATGCTTGCAAAATCAGGGGGTTATGGTGTGTCAATTGGGTTGGATACTATGCATGAAGAAGGAAAGGTAATTTTAAATAAGAAGTATACAACCGAACAAATTGAAGATTGTTTCCAACTTTTAAATCAATATCAGATCTCATTTGTCCCAAGTTTTATAGTAGGATTTCCTTGGGATACGATAGAAATGATTGAGGAAGGTGTGAAATTTTGTGAGAAAAATCATGCAAAGATGACTTCTGTAAATGTAGGTGTGCGCGTATATCCAAATACAGAATTTTGTAACTATATAATGAAAGATTATAAGAAAAATGAAGACAAATTTTATGGAGCAAAGACGAACAATGCACAGTTATTGAAGCCATTGTATTATATGAATGATAGAAAACTACTAAATTCAGTCATGGAATTAAGAAGAAAGTACAATATAAGTATTCCAGGATGTTAAGAGAATTCTTGGTTGACGTGATTTTTTGAGCTTGTTATGATTGAGGAGGGGAATATGGAACAATACCCTTTAAAGGAGGATGAGTATGTTAGAAATTAAAAAATTGACAAAAACCTACGGAAAAGAAAAAGTTGCGGTTTCCGATCTATCATTAAAGGTAAAAGCAGGAGATATCTATGGGTTTATTGGTCATAATGGAGCTGGTAAGACAACTACAATCAAATGTGTAGTTGGAATTCAAGAATTTGACCAAGGAGAAATCAGGATTCATGGAAATCTCGTTGATAAAAACTCGCTTCAATGCAAAAAAGATACAGGATACATTTCAGATAATCCAGATTTATATGAGTACCTTACTGGAATTCAATATTTAAACTTTATGGCGGATGTGTATGAGGTGTCTCAAAAAGATAGAGAGGAAAGAATTCAGAAAGAGGCAGAAGATTTTGGGATGAATAATGCATTAGGAGAGCTTATTTCTTCTTATTCTCATGGGATGAAACAGAAGCTGGCATTGATTGGAGCATTGATTCATAAACCGAAGTTATTAGTGCTGGATGAGCCTTTTGTGGGACTTGATCCAAAAGCGTCCGTTGTATTAAAACAAAAAATGAATGAGATGTGCAAAGAAGGTTCTGCTATCTTTTTCTCAACCCATATGTTAGATGTGGCTGAAAAATTATGCAATAAAGTAGCAATTATAGTAGGTGGTAAGTTGCAGATAGAAGGAGAAACCGTAGAGCTTATTAAAGAGAAATCCCTAGAAGAGATCTTTATGGAGGTGGTGTCGCATGATAAGGCAGATTAGATTGCTAACCAATATATATATATGCAATTTATTCCGCATGAATGAAATCAAAGCTTCAAAAGAGAAAAGAACTAGATTGATAGTCATGCTATGCGTTAGTGTAGTACTTGCATTAATTTTTATTGGTTATCTCGTTGGTATCTGTATTGTCATGGGACAGTTTGGAGTGGTACAACTTATTCCGCCCCTTCTAATTACAGTTACAAGTGTAGCGGTATTTGTTTTTACTTTTTTTAAAGCTGCAAATGTTATCTTTGACCCGAAAATGGTAGAGTTACAGATGTATCTTCCTGTGAAAAAGACAGCTATCATTCTGAGTCGATTTTTGTATCTGTATATTACCAATCTTGTGATTTCCATTGTGGTAATGCTTACTGGAAGTATTGTATACGGAACTTATAGGAAACCGAGCCTTTCATTTTATGTATACGGCTTTTTAGGGACATTATTTTTGGCGTTATTGCCAATTACACTTTCCGTTTTCATAAACACAATCATTACCGCGATTAGTGTCAGAATGAAGCATAAAAGTATTGTAGCAGCAGGACTTTCGGTCGTTTTCATTGTTGCTCTATTTGGGGTGTCTCTATTGGCAGCGGATATGGAGCAGATGAATATGAATGAATTAGTAGCAAATCTTGACACAATCTTGCAGCGATATATCGGAAAGATATATCCTCCTGCTTTTTGGTTAGGCGATGCGATGGTTTCAGGTGAGTTTACCAAATTTCTACTATTTCTTTTGCTCTCCATTCTTATATTTGTACTGTTGTTAGCAATATTAAGGAAGTATTTTCTTGATATTTGCAATGCATTCAGTGTAGGTGTAGGAAAGAAAGAATATACATTTAAGAGATTAAAAAGTAGTTCGATTCAGAAAGCGTTATTGAAGAAGGAGATAAGACGTTACGTTTCTTCGAGCATTTATGTAACCAATACAATGACAGGGTATGTCATTATGATCATTATTCCTGTGATGATATTGGTAATTGGAAAAGCAAGATTAGAGGAAATGATTAACCTTCCGGGATTTATTATGAAAGTGATTCCGTTTGTATTAGTGATGTTTCCAACTATGATGCCAACAACGCCAGTATCTATTTCACTAGAAGGAAGTAGATGGTGGATATTACAAACTATCCCAGTAACTAATAAAGACATTATGGAGACGAAAGTCCTTACCAATCTTATTGTAGTATCTCCGTTCTATCTAATAGCGGAGATTATTTCTTTTATTGCATTAAAGCCTAGTCTCATGCAAGGAATCGCACTCCTTGTTGTGCCATTAGCCTATCTCATCTTTGGTGCAGTGGTAGGCATATTTATTAATACGAAGTTCTGTGTGTTTGATTGGGAGAATGAAGTAACAGTTGTTAAACAAAGTGCATCCACATTTTTTGCTATGCTTATTGGGTTTGTGAGTATCTGTGTGCCAGTTGTGGTGCTTATACTTTGCAGTGCGTTACCAGTATTTTTGATTATGATAGCAGTAGTAGTTATTTTATTGCTCATTACAGCAGTATTGTGGTTGAACGTAATAAATGAAAAGAAGAAATTCTAGAGAGAAAAGGTAAGCGCTTAATTTCGGTATAGTGTAAAGTGAGCTATGAAAAAATCTAATAGTAAAATTGTGGATATATAAGCTCAAAAAAAGAAGAAAAGTTACTCTAGGTTTTTGTAAAAAAATAATTCGCCACCATTGACTGCATAACAAATAAATGCTGAGAAGATATCACCGACGGCTATGAAACTAAAAATAGATATAAGTTAAGCTGATTGGTTTTCCTAGATATTTAGAATAGTTTGTTGACCTAGGTAAATGAGTAGCTGCCACTTAGCAGGGCTGTCGCACTAAGTGAACCGCTCACCGTCAAGTAGACGTTGAAAAAATCATCACCCACACATATTTTACAAAAAATATGTGTGGGTGATTGTAGATTGTCAACTACTTTTAAGTATAAATCAACAGGGTGATTTATCCCTTTAGTTCCTAAGACATGTGTAAGCGGTTCAGCATATGACGCCTATAATTATTTTTAAGCACATGATCCCCTATCACTATAGAAATTAAATTGGAGAAAATAATGTTAGTGCTAGTCAATATTATTATTGGATCAGGAAACTAAATAATAGCTTGTTGAGGAACCAACTCAGTTAACGGAGAATTCAAAGGAAATTATTTATAGAGACGTAATAACCTCATTACTTGTACCACATATACAAAAAGAAGTGAATAATTATTATAAGGAATATTTGAAAGAATCTCCAATGATATTTGCATATAGTGTTGATATAATAAGTGCTAAAAGGCAATATGAAACAGGCTATTTAATTGAGTTAGAAGTTATAGCGCATCCATATGTTGGAGCACACAATACTGTTGGAGATGAAAGGCTAATAATTGAAACTGGAGGGCTTGGTTCTGTTGAAGTTAAGAAATTTGAACACATTAAAAGCTATCCGTTGCCACCCCATTTGCAAAACATAATAAAGAAAGCATATTAAGTGAAGTCAATAGCAATTTTATTACGTAATACTATTAAAATTTGAGATGGTTTTTATAAAAAGTTAAGGAGAAATAAAAAATGAAGAATTTAAAAATTTTCGCAATGCCTTTCTCGAGGATTTATCCACTCTATATACAAAAAGTTGAGAGAAAAGGAAGAACAAAAGAAGAAGTGGATGAAGTTATTTTTTGGCTTACTGGGTATAATGAAGATTCGTTACATAAGCAAATAATTAATGAAGTGGATATGGAAACCTTCTTTAAAGAAGCACCTCATATTAATCCAAATGCTTCACTTATAAAAGGAGTAATTTGCGGATATAGAGTAGAAGAAATAGAGGATGAATTAATGCAAAAAATCAGATATCTAGATAAGTTAGTTGATGAGCTTGCCAAAGGTAAAACCATGGAGAAAATATTAAGAAAATAGAGAGTTCAGAAATTAGTTTAATAATGAATAGTTAAGAGTTAATAGTAATGGATGATTTTTGCAGAAGCAAAAACTTTAATTAATCAAAAATTCCTAAGGAATTTTACCCATAACTCTTAACTATTCTCTTTTAACTCTTAATTTATTTGAGTGATTCCTTTAAAGTGTGCCAAGCAAGTACTGCACACTTTACTCTTGCAGGCATGTTTTGGATGTTTTGAAATACCATAGCATCTTCTAGAGCTAGAAGTTCTTCTTCATTTGTTATTTCGCGTTTTATCATGGAGATAAAAGTTTCTACTAAGGACAAAGCTTCTTGTTTGCTTTTACCTTTGATTAAATCTATCATAATAGAAGTTGAAGCTTGTGATATAGCACATCCACTGCCTGTAAAAGCCATATCTTCAATGATATCTCCATTAAATTTTACTGAAAGTGATATCTCATCTCCACAGGAAGGGTTATGACCTCTTTCTGTTTTGTTCGGATTTTCAAGTTCTCTTTTATTTCTTTTGGAGCTGTTATGTTCCATTATTAGTTCTGTGTATAGTTTACTCATGTCCATGTCCAAATAACCTCCTTGCATAGTTTAAGGCATCTACAAGTTTATCAATGTCAGTTTTTTCATTATAAATAGATAAACTGATTCTGTTGGTTGCATTTACACCTAAGTATCTTAAAAGTGGTTGAGCACAGTGATTACCAGCTCTTAATGCTATACCTTTTGAGTCTAGTATGGTAGCTAAATCATGAGGATGGATATCATCAACTACAAATGAAACAACACCAACCTTATCATGGGCCTCTTTTGGGCCTATTATCTTAACATAGGAAAGAGAATTAAGTTTTTCATGAGCATATTCTAAAAGTTCTTGTTCATATGTGTGTATTTTTTCATATCCGATAGTATTAATGAAATCTATTGCTTTAGTTAAACCATAAACGCCTTCTACATGTTGAGTTCCTGCTTCAAACTTATGAGGAACTTCATCAAAGGTAGTTTCTTGTTCATATACATACTCAACCATGTCACCACCGTACATAAATGGAGGCATTTCATCTAATAGTTTTTTATCTGCACACAATACTCCTATACCCATTGGACCAAAGATTTTATGAGGAGAGAAGGTATAGAAGTCAGGAGTATATTTAGATAAATCAGTTTTTATATGAGGTACTCCTTGAGCTCCATCTACAATAACTTTTGCATTAACTTCTTGTGCCTTTTTTATTATAGCTTCAATTGGATTTATAGTTCCAAGTACATTGGAAGCTTGACCTACAGCTATTAACTTTGTTTTTGAAGTTATCTTTTCATCTATCTCTTCTTGAGTTATTTCATAGTTATCATTAATATAAAGATATTTTAAAGTTGCCTTTTTAACTTTAGCTACCTGCTGCCAAGGGATTAAGTTTGAGTGATGTTCTGTTATTGAAACAACAATTTCATCACCTTCATTAATAAAGGTTAATCCGTAGGAGTAAGCAACTAGGTTTAAAGCTTCAGTGTTATTCTTAGTAAATATAACCTCATGAGAGGAAGGAAGGTTTAAAAGTTCCTTAACCTTGGCTCTTCCTGCTTCATAAATGTTAGTGGAGTCTATTGAAATGCCGTAAGCGCCTCTATGAGGATTGGCATTGGATTTATGATAATATTCATTTAAAGCTTCTATTACAGTATAAGGTTTTTGACTTGTTGCTGCCGAATCAAGATAGATTAGATTTTCATTATTTTTAATTAGCGGAAATAAATCTTTATAACTGTTAGACATTTTTAAGTTTCTCCTCTATTGAATTAACTAAATCTTCTCTTAAACTCTCTGGCAGATTATTTATAATTGGTGTAAAGTGAGCTAAAATGAGTAACTTTTTACTTTCTTCTAAAGATAAACCTCTACTCATCAAGTAGAATAGAGTGTCTTCATCTATTTTTCCAGCAGAAGCTGCATGTTCTCCTTGGACATCATCTTCCCTACATAAAAGTAGTGGAATTGAACTGTTTCTAGCTTTAGGGGAAAGTAGCATAACATACTCTTCTTCTTTTCCTATAGAGCCTGATGCACCTCTCTTAAAGTCTAATGTACCTCTAAAGATTTTTTTACTTTCATCTAGTAGAGCTCCTTTGGAGTTTATTACTCCTAAAGTTGACTTTCCTCTTTGAATAAGAGAGTAGTTGATGTCTATTATCTTTTTACCTTCACCTATATAAAGAGAGTCTAAACTAGAGTTAGAGTTTTCTCCATTTAGGTAAGAGTAGTAACTAGAAAGTGAGTTAAGTGAGCCTAAGTCGATGAAACTATAATTAACTCTAGCATCTTCTTCAAGTATAGATACAGAAGATGTTAAGTTCACACTTTTGCCATTTAATCTTTGAATTACAACTACATTTACTTGTGAGTTTCTTTGTGCATAGATCTTAATTAAAGAGTTAGCATAGTTAAACTCGTCTTCAGTTGAGTCAAGATTGACTATGACAGTAGCAGTTGAACCTTCTTCAGCTAAGATGAAGTTATTAGCTATTAGAGTTGGACTTTTAGAGTCTAACTTGTAATTAACTATGATAGGTTCTAAAACTGACTTCTTTATATTTAAGTAAAAGCTAGAGTTAGCTTCTTTGTTAACTTGATTAAGTACTCCTTCAGAAACTCCATAAGTTTCTCTTTCAAAGTCTAGAACTTTAGGAAACTTAGGAGAAGAGAAGTCTAGATTGTAAGAGTCTGCATCAACTGATTCAAAGTTGTGTTTAAACTCTGTTATAGTTGGAACTTCAACATCTTTTAAAGAAACATTGTTTATTCCAAGCCATCTAAAAGTTTTTACTGGTATTTCGTTTAAGTTAGTTAATTGTAATGACATTGTATCCCTCCTATCCTATAGCACCTTCAAGTTCTAAGTTAATTAAGTTGTTCATTTCAACTGCGTATTCAAGTGGAAGTTCTTTAGAAATTGGTTCAACGAAACCTCTAACTATCATCTTTTTAGCTTCATCTTCACTTAAACCTCTAGACATTAGGTAGAAGATAGCATCATCAGATATTCTTCCTATTTTAGCTTCATGTCCGATATCAACTTCATCATTTTCAATCTGAACTACTGGTATAGTATCTGAAATTGACTTGTTATCAAGCATTAAAGATTCACAAGAAACAGTAGATTTTGAATTAACTGCATTTGGAGTTATTCTAACAACTCCTCTGTAGATTGCCTTACCTCCATCTCTAGATATAGACTTTGAGTTTATAGTAGAGGAAGTGTTAGGAGCTGCATGAATTACCTTGGTACCTGTGTCTAGCTCTTGACCAGATGATGCAAAAGTTATTCCAGTAAACTCAGAAGAAGCACCGTCACCTTTTAATATACTCATTGGGTATAACATAGAAACTTTTGATCCAAAAGATCCTGATATCCATTCTATTTTTCCGTTTTTGTCAACTGAAGCTCTTTTAGTGTTTAAGTTCATCATGTTTCTTGACCAGTTCTCAATAGTTGAGTATCTCAAAGTTGCATCTTCTTTAACAAAGAGTTCAACACAACCTGCATGAAGGTTAGTTACATTGTACTTAGGAGCTGAACAACCTTCTATAAAATGAAGTTTAGCACCTTCTTCAACAACTATTAAAGTATGTTCAAACTGACCAGCACCTGGAGAGTTTAATCTAAAGTAAGATTGAAGTGGAATATCAACTTCAACTCCTTTAGGTACATAAACAAAAGAACCTCCTGACCAAACTGCACCATGTAGAGCTGCAAACTTATGGTCTTGAGGAGGAACTAATTTCATAAAGTATTTTTTTACTATGTCCTCGTAATCTCTTACAGCTGTCTCCATGTCAGTGTAAACTACACCTAACTTAACTAGATCTTCTTTGATACTATGATATACAACTTCTGAATCATATTGAGCGCCAACTCCAGCTAGGGAAGTTCTCTCGGCTTCAGGAATACCTAATAACTCAAAAGTATTTTTTATTTCATCGGGAACATCATCCCAAGTATGTTTCATTGAAGTGTCTGGTTTAACGTAAGTAACTATGTTGTTCATATCAAGGTCGCTTATATCAGGACCCCAAGTAGGAACTTCTATAGAGTTATATATATCTAAAGACTTAAGTCTAAAGTCTCTCATCCAATCTGGTTCATTTTTTTCCTTGGAAATAGATAATATAACTTCTTTTGTTAACCCTTTATCTGATTTATAACTAAATTTATCTTCATTTTTAACATCATATATGCCTCTATCTACGTCTTCTACATAGGTTTTTCTCTTTTCCATATTATCACCTTACTTTTCTATAAGATTTTTAAAGCCGTTAAAACCATTTTCGTTGATTTCACTTATAAGATCTTCAGATCCAGTTTTAACTATTTTTCCATCGATTAAAACATGAACAAAGTCAGCTTTTAAATTTTCTAATATTTTAGTGTTATGGGTAATGATTAATATAGAATTATCTTCTTTCTTAAACATTGAAACCCCTTGAGAAACAATTTTTACTGCATCTACATCTAGACCAGAATCTGTTTCATCTAATATAGCAAGTTTAGGTTCTAGTAGAAGCATTTGAAGAATTTCATTTTTCTTCTTTTCTCCACCAGAGAAGCCCACATTTAAATATCTTTCTCCATAAGTCTCAGGAATGCTCAAGTTTTTCATTTGATTTTTTAATTTAAAATTAAAAGCAAATGGACTTATTGGTTTATCTTCAACAGAACTTTTAGAAGAACGTATAAAGTTTTCAACTGTTATTCCAGGAACTTCTTCTGGATTCTGGAAAGATAAGAAGATACCTTTTTTAGCTCTTTCATTTACCTTTAACTCTGATATATCTTCACCTTCAAAGGAAATTGAGCCTTCAGATACTTCATACTTAGGATGACCCATTATAGCGTAAGCTAAGGTAGATTTACCTGCTCCATTAGGTCCCATAATTACATGAACTTCACCTTTATTAATTTTTAAATCTAAGCCTTTTAAGATTTCTTTATCTTCAACTTTAGTTTTTAAGTTTTTTATATCAATTAAAACTTCTTTCATAAAACGAACACCTCTTAATTCCGATAATTTTACTCTGATTTATTTTATAGTATCACCCAAAACTTAGTAAGTCAATAGTAAAACAGAGTATACATATATAAATTTCCAATGGTTACATAAATTATGTTATAATTTTTAAAATAGTTTGTTATAATTTAAAGATAGAATAAATTATAGGAGTGAATCATATGAAAGATGCAGCATTAGTTCTAGAAGGCGGCGGAATGAGAGGCATATACACAGCAGGAGTATTAGAATATTTTTTGGAGAATGATATTAATTTTCCTTATGTAGCAGGAGTATCGGCAGGCGCTTGTCATGCTTTTTCATATATTTCAAAACAAAGGGGAAGAAATAGAAGAATAATGATTGACTACATAAATGATAAAAGATATTTAAGTTTTAGGAATTATTTTAAAGAAAAATCATTATTCGGCATGAATTTTATATTTGATGAAATTCCAAACAACTTAGTTAAATTTGATTATGAAACTTTTGAAAATGATAATAGAGATTTTTATATTGGGGTAACGGACATAGTTACAGGAGAGTCAATATATTATAATAAAAAGGAACTTAATGATCCTAACTTAATAGTTAGAGCTTCTTCATCTCTTCCATTAGTTTCTCCAATTGTTGAATATGAGAATAAAAAACTTTTAGATGGAGCAATAGCAGACCCAATTCCAATAGAGAAGGCATTAAGAGATGGATATGAAAAATTTGTAGTAGTTCTTACAAGAAACTTAGGTTATAAAAAAGAAAAAGATAAGTCCATTAGACTTGCAAAAAGATTTTACAAAAAGTATCCTAATTTAATTAAGCTTATGGAAACTCGACATGAGGTTTATAACAAGCAGCTTGAGTTAATTGATGAACTTGAGAAACAAGGTAAAGCTATAGTAATAAGACCTAGCGAAAAACTTCAAGTTGATAGATTTACAAAAGATAAAAATAAGTTAGAGGGTTTATATAAATTAGGATATTTAGATGGTAAAAAAATTAGATAAATTACTATTAAAATGAATATTTTGGATAATAATGGACATAATCACACCTAAGAGGTGAGATTATTATGAATAAAAGAAAGCTTATTCCAGTAATTATTTTAAGTTCTTTATTTTTGGTATTAGTTTTTGCAGGTACTTATGTAGGGGTTTCAAAATATATACGTCACAAATATGAAGTTGAGCAAGAACAAGTTAAAGAAGAACAGCTATTAAATGAAAAAGATAAAAGCTTAAAGGACTCTATTACCCTTATATTTAAGAACAATGATAAGGTTGAAAAGTCAATGAAGCTTAAAGATTATAAGAGCGAAAACTCTATAACTGGAGATATTAATAGAGATGAACTTTTAAATACATTAGAAAATAAAAACTACTCCTTAGAAAAAGAAGGGGAAGAACAGATGGTCTTCAGTAGGAGTACAGTAAAGAAATTAACTCCTAACAGCTATTACTTAGGCGAAAAAGATGGATACTTTGCTATATATAAAGCTGATAGTAGTGGAAAACCTACTATAGAAGATGAATCAAAGGATGTATTTAAAAATTATAAGATGGTTAAAGAATTAAGTGACTTAGACCAAGAAAAGATAGTTAATTTTGAATTCTCTTTTACAACAAAAGAGGATGCTGAAGAAAAATTAAGTGAATTCCTATCATAGAAGAAAAACCGTTATTTTTTGTAACGGTTTTTTTATTGCGCATTTTTCATTTTGGGAATTATGCTCTTAAAAGAAATCTATCAAAATCATGGAAGTTATGAATTACGTCGTAAACTTCAACCATGTTTTGAAATGTTGATTCATTTTTAGAAGAAGTAACAGCAATTATTTTGCCTATTCCAGCACTATAAGCAGCTTGAATCCCAGAAATAGCATCTTCAAATACAATGCAGTTTTGAGGTAATATTTCTATTTCTTTAGATGCTTTTATATAGTAGTCAGGGTTAGGTTTGCCAAGAACTGTACCATCATCATATACAATCTTGTCCACATCAAACCATCTAGTCAAATTGAAGCTTTCAATATAGAACTTTAGATTTGTAAGTTGAGAGGCTGTTGCTATTGTGATTGGAATGTTTCTTTCTTTAAGTTCATCCAAAAGAATTTCAGCACCAGTAGCTAAATGAAAGTTAGATTTATCAGATAAACAAAGCTCTCTATAGATTTCTTCTTTAATCTCTAAATATGAGGAAACTTCCTTATCTGTTAAGGGTTTTCTAGATAAAAATTTTAATGTGAAATCACCATTGCGACCATGAACATATTTTTTAAATTCCTCATCATTTACATCACGATTAAATTCATTTTTAAAAAACTGTCTCCATGCTTTTTCATGTTTATCAGAATCATGAAAAAGTGTACCATTAAAATCAAAAACTACACCTATATTATTCATATTATAATCCTCCCCTGACTTATTGATTCCTGTTATATTTATAAGTATAATGCAATTATATAGACGGAAAATATAATATTATTGCATATAAATATAACAATATTGCAAATCTTAAAATTATGGAGGGAGCTATTATGGAAAAGGTAATTGTTACAAATGAGAACGATATGGAAATAATTTTACATGGTACAACAGAGCTCCCCTTAAAGGTAAGTGACGAAAGTATTTTAAATTATAAAAATAACTACTTTAATTGTCATTGGCATAAAGAGATTGAATTAACCTATGTTTATGAAGGTGAAATGTTATATCAAGCAAATAACCATGAAACTGTGCTTTCTGCTGGTGACTGCTCTTTTGTTAATTCTAAAGCCCTACATTTAGGAAGTGCTATTGATGGTAAGCCTTGTCACTATAAGGTTATAACTTTTAATCCAGATTTGCTTGGAGTTGAAGAAACTGCGATTCAAAAAAAGTATGTTCAGCCCATATTAAACTGTAATAAACTTTCCTTGTATTTATTTAAAGCTGATAATGAGTGGGAAAATAAAATAGTAGAGATGATCAAAAAGATAATATTCATTTATGAAGAAAAATCCCCTTGTTATGAAATTGAAATAACTGCACTTCTGATTAATATATGGGGTGTGTTTTATCAAAATACAAAATCTATTCTTAAAGAGGAAGGGAACAATCCTAAAAGTATAGATTATATAAAAAATGTGGTAACTTTTATCCACAAAAACTTTAGCTCAAAAATATCATTAGAAGATATGGCTAAAGCAGCTAATATTTCTAAAAGCGAATGTAGTCATTCATTTAAAAGGTATATGAAGGAAACCCCTTTTGAATATTTGTTAAGATATAGAGTTGAGAGAAGTATGGTAATTTTACTTAAGGAGAATGTATCTATTACAGAAATAGCTTTAGCTGTTGGGTTTTCAAATGCAAGTTATTACTCAGAAGTTTTTAAGAGGTATATAGGAGTAACGCCTAGAGAGTATAAGAAGCTGGGTGTTAACAAATGATTCTGTACAAAAAATTAAATAGACACTAGTATTTTATGAGAGTAAAATGGTAAAAGAGATAGATTTATCATCAGGAGTTGATGAAAGTGAAATTAACTATAATGGCATATGTATATCCAATGATATTAAGTAAAGTCGTTAAAGAACAATTAATCAAATACTATTATGAAGATAATCTTGATTATTTATTAAAAAATACAGGGAATGAATATAAAGAAATCTTGAGACGCTCTCCAGATATTGGAGGAAATAAAAATTCATTTATGGGAACTTTTTTAATGGGTGCGTATCTGGTAGCTTTATATAAGAATACAAAAGATAAGCTTAGTCTTGATGATTTTGATTTATTAGTTGCAGACGGGCTTAGAAGTTTTAAATTTATGAAAAAACAAATGAAGAAGGAAGATTTACTTTCTATAGAATATAAGAATAAAATTAAATTAGCAGGAAAATGGTTTAAGAAAAATGAAGACAAATATCCGGATAATTGGCAAGTGGAAGTAAGAAAAGAGGAAAATACTGAGCTAACCAATATTGTTTTTACTAAGTGCGCACTCTGTGTCTTATGTAAAAATGAAGGCGTTAGCGAGTTTATATCATCTTTATGTGCAACAGATTATATAACAATGAGTTTTTCTAATTGTAACCTTTATAGACCTACGACTTTAGGTAAAGGAGATTCTTGCTGTGACTTTTATATAACAAGATTAGGATAGTTGTAAAAAGTTTTTTATTATAAGGAGGTGGACTATGAAGAACATAGAAAATCCATGGATCAAACTTAAGGAAAATATAAATAAAGAAGATTATGAAGTAATAAATAAGTTACAACAAGAGTGTATTGATAAGGTTGCATTAAAGCTAGAACTTGATTATAAACTTGCATCATCAAATGAAAGCTCAAAGATAACAAACAATACAAATGAATTTATGTACTTTGATGGAGAAAAACTCATAGGGTACATAGGGATTGGAAGCTTTGGTGGATTTAACACACCTATTGAGGTAAATGGAATGGTACATCCAGATTACAGAAAACAAGGTGTTTTTAAGAAGTTAAGTGAGTTAGTAATTGATGAATGGAAAAGAAGAAATTCAAGTAATATGTTTTTATTAAGTGATAGAACATCAAAAGAAGGACAAGAATTTATCAAAAACTTAGGTGCGACATATAACCATACTGAATATGAAATGTATTTTAGGCAAGAAGGTTCATCAGAAACATCAAAAGGCCTATCAAACTTAACTTTTAGAAAAGCTAATAATGAAGATGCCTATGAACTTGCAAAACAGGATGCTATTTATTTTGGAGAAGAAGTTCCAGAAGAAAATGATAAAGAAAAAATGATACTTCCGGAAGAAGAGGAAAAGAAGGGTATTAAAACTTACTTAGCTGAAAAGGACAATGAAATAATTGGAAAAGTTCGTCTTGAGTTAACTGATAAAGGTGGAATTTATGGACTTGGAGTTTTACCAAAGCATAGGAGAAAAGGGTATGCAAGAGAGATGTTAAAATTTGCAGTTAATACTCTTTTAGAAGATGGAGCTAAGGAAGTTATGCTGCAAGTAGATAGCGAAAATCCTAATGCACTTAATTTATATAAGTCTTGTGGATTTGTTGAAACCTCTGTAATGGATTATTATGAAATGAAACTTTAGGAGAAGAGATATGAACTATCGTAAAGCTAAAGTTGATGAAATTGATATTTTGATAGAGCTTAGAAAAAAACAACTAATAGATGAAGGCATATCGCCAGATAAAAATATAGATTATGAACTAAAAATATTCTTTCATGAGAAAATGAAAAATAATACGTTAACTGAATTGGTTGTAGAAGACAAAGGAGAAATTGTAGCTACTGGAGCTGTGGTTTTTTATGATTTTCCGCCAAGTTACACAAATAAAACAGGTAAAAAAGCTTATATAACTAATATGTACACTAAAGATGAGTATAGAGGTCAAGGGATAGCATCTAAACTTTTAGAAATGTTAGTTCAGGAAACTAAAAAAGCAGGTATATTTAAAATGTGGCTTCATGCATCAAAATTAGGTAGACCAGTATATAAGAAGTTTGGATTTAAAGAAACAGATGAGTTTATGGAATTAAGTTTATAAAGGTTAAGGTAAGAGGAGAAAATATGAGTACTAGTCAAAAAACTATAAAAATAGCTAAACCTCAGTTAGTTAGAGGAATTGAAGATAGAAGTATAAACGAACTTACACTTGAAGATGAAAGTGTAATAGAAAATATTTATATAACTGATTGTGAAGTTGAAGTAAGTGAAGCAAGTAGTGTTAACTTTGAAGGAGTTGTCTTTAGTAGAGTAGACTTTAACGGAGTTAAGTTAGAGTCTTTAGAACTTACTGATGTAAGATTTGAGAACTGTGACTTATCTAATGCTGACTTTAGTGGAGCAATTATACATAGAACAGAGTTTGTAAACTGCAAGCTTATAGGGTTAAAACTTAATGATTCTTCTCTTCAGAATGTTCATATAGAAAACAGTAATGGCAAGTTTGTTCTTATGAACTATGGGGAAATGAAAAATGTTGCTATAACTGACTCAATATTTGAAAATAGTAGTTTTCAGTATTGCAAACTAAATAAAGTAAGTTTCAGAAGATGTGATTTTAAACTAAGTCAAATGTCTGGAACTAGTTTAAATGGAATGGATATAAGCGATTGTGAGTTTGAAGGAGTAAGCTTAAGTATAGATGACATAAAAGGTGCCATAGTATCTCCTATGCAGGCTATGGATTTTTCAAGATTACTTGGACTTATAATCAAAGAATAAGGTTAGTTAAGCAGAGTTCTTTTAACTCTGCTTATTTTTTTACAGAAGGAGAAGTTAAATTGAAGATACTAGAAGTTAAAGGAAATACCTATTGTATAGATACTGGAATGACTTATATTCCATTTTATAAAATTAATGAGAATGAAATAATAATGTTAGATAGTGGCTGGGCAAAAGGTGAAAGAAAAGGAATAGAGGAAGTTTTAGAAAATAACAAATTTAAGGTAGTAGCTATAATAAATAGTCACTTTCATATTGATCATGCTGGTAATAATTTTTACATCAAGGAAAAACATAATTCTATAATTGCTATGAGTGAACTTGAAGCTGTTATAAGTAGTTCACTTGATAATCTTAAACTTTATTATGGAGAACAAACTATAAGAGATGTAAGAGAACATCATGAACATATGATATTTAAAACAGATATCATAATAGAAAAACATCAAAAAGAAATATCAGTATGTGGTGTTAATTTCAATATTCTTCATACACCTGGACATAGTCCATCACACATATGCATAATGACCCCAGATGATGTTTTCTATGTAGGAGATGCACTTATAAGTTATGAGGTTATGAAGGGATCAAAGCTTCCTTATGCCTTTATATTGAGTGAAGATATGAAAAGTAAAGCTAAGCTTTATGATATTAAATGCAGTAAATATGTTGTAGCCCATAAAGGAATATATGATGACATCACAAAACTAATAGATGATAATATTGATTTCTATGAGAGTAGGGCCATGGCTATATATGAACTTATAGATAGGCCCATGACCTTTGAATGTATCATGAAAGTTGTACTTGAAAATCTAAACATCAAGGTAGGAAGTATATATAAATATTACACCGTTGAAAGAATGCTTAAATCTTACATAGAGTACTTAAATGATATAGAAAAAATCAAACTAATTATGGAAGACGGCTTCTTAAAGTATTCACCACTATAAGCAGGTCTTAAAGAAAGCTCTAAACTTTAAATGAATAAGTACATTAACATTTTCAATTTTCTAAAATACTATAATTAATGGATAAATATAATATGGAAAAAATTATGGAGGAGTTATATGTACTTGTATCATGGTTCTGATATAGCAGTAACTACAGTTGATTACAAAAAAAGTAGAACTTCTGCTGACTTTGGTACTGGATTTTATACTACAAACATTAAAGAACAGGCAATAATATGGGCTAAAAGGATAGCTATAAGTCATATGGGTAAGGAGTATAATCCTGAGATTAAAGCAGTTGTGACCACTTTCAATCTAGATAACAAAATATTTAAAGATACAAAAATAAGGTATAGGCGTTTTCGTGGAGCATCTGAGACTTGGCTTAGATTTGCTAGAAAAAATTTAGTGGGAGATAAAAACACTAAAGGAGATCATAATAAGGACTTTAGATATGATTTAGTCAGTGGATATATGGCTACAGCAGAGCTTATATCAATACTTAATAACTACGATAAAGGTGAAATTGATAAGGAAACTTTTAGAATGTATTTAAAATCTACATTAAAAAATAATCAATATTCCTTTCATTCAAAAAGAAGTACAAAATATCTAAAGTCACCTATCTATGAATATTTTGATATAACTCAGGAAGACTTTAATAAAGCTCGAAATACTGGTAATATAATTGAACTTAAGTTTTTTATTTATAATGAAAATAATGGTGTAAGTTTAAAAAGTATTGTTTTAAATTTAGAGGATATACTTAACAATAAAATTCAATGATTTTAAATTTAAAGGACTCACCCTTAAATGGTAAGTCCTTTAGTGTAAAAATATTATTTTATATCATTAACTTCTTTTAATATTTTCTCAAGCTTTTCTACTGATTCTATTCTATCGTTACATTTACTGCTATCCAAACAAATATCAAAACCTATAGATTTATAAGCTCCATCAAAGGAGTTTGATGTCTTGCATATAGGGGATACAAAAGCTACTTCGCTTTCTTTACCAATTCTATTACAAAGCACACATATATGTGAATTTGGATCTGGATTTGATATTCTACAAGACATACCAACAATATTATCATTTAACTTATAAGCTATAAATAACTTTCTGACTGACTCATCAACCCAACCTAAATACACATTTTTTGAATCTTGATACTCCTGGTTTGGAAGTTTAAGTTTTTTTTCTTTCTTAAAGAGTTTCTTTAACTGAGCATCTGTAATTTTTTGCATTCCATAAACATACTCTTCTAATTTAACTAGATATTCATCAACTTCAGTGGACTTAGTTAAGTTTGTAATATCTAAAAGAGCCCTCTCATCTTCGGACAATGATGAAAATACGTTAAATATCTTATCTTGTATATAAATTTTACTAGCAGCAATTATATCATTATCCACACAACCTTTAAAAGAATTTTTTAAATCTTTTAAACATCTCTTTATGTAGTTATATTCATATTTTTTAATAAAAGTATTCATAAAATTATTACCTCTCTGTTCCGATTAATCTGCAAAATATTATTTCTACAAGTGAAAGTGTATCATGGACCAAAGGTGGATTCAAATCAATAAATAATTCTGTAAAGATTATGATTAAATATAGTGAGAAGTTGATGATGAATGAGTAGGGTATATATTAATACAAATATGTAATGTGATATAATATTAGAATGATGAACTGAGAAAATGAGAGCGAAATATTTAATAAAAAAGATTAAAGAAAGTAGGGTAACTTTTAATATGAGCATAGAAAAATCTAGTGAATATAAAAATTTGATAAGTGGCATAAAGAATCAAATAAAAACCTCAAGACAAAAGGCTTTATTAGCTGTAAATAAGGAGTTATTAATTTTATATTGGAACATAGGAAGAACTATTTTAGAATATCAAGAAAAAGAAGGTTGGGGAGCTAAGGTTATAGATAATATAGCAAAAGAAATTAAGTCGGAATTTCCAGAGTTAAAGGGATTTTCTCCAAGAAATCTAAAGTATATGAGAAAATTTTCATCTGAATATGTGGATATTCAATTTGTGCAACAAGTGGTTGCACAAATTCCATGGTCACACAATGTAATTTTAATGGATAGAGTTAGTGATATGAAGCAAAGATTATGGTATATTGAGAAAATCGTAGAAAATGGATGGAGCAGAAATACTTTAGTCCACCAAATTGAAAGCAAGCTGTTTGAGAGACAAAACAATGATTTAAAAACAACAAATTTTATGGAAAAACTAAAAGCTCCTAATAATAAGTTGGCTATAGAAGCTTTAAAAGATCCATATATATTTGACTTTATTACAATGACAGAAGAAATGAACGAAAGAGACATAGAAAATCAATTAGTAAAGAAAGTTACTAAATTTTTATTAGAGTTAGGATCAGGATTTGCTTTTATTGGCAATCAATATAAGCTGCAAGTTGGTGGAGATGATTACTACTTAGATCTTCTGTTTTATAATTTGAAATTAAGATGTTATGTGGTAATAGAATTAAAAACTGGCAAGTTTAAGCCCGAATATGCAGGTAAGTTGAATTTTTATCTCTCGGCTGTAGATGATATATTAAAAACTGAAATAGATAATCCGTCAATAGGTATAATACTTTGTAAAGAGAAGAATAGACTTGTAGCAGAATACTCCCTTAAAGACATGACAAAACCAATAGGTGTTAGTGAATATAAGCTGTTAGAAAAAATACCAGAGGAATTAAAGGGAACATTACCAACAATAGAAGAAATCGAGGATACTTTAGAATAATCATAAGTTTAGTACTTATCTATTCTAAATTAATCTACAAAAACATTATTTTACAAGTGCAAGTTTATTTAGGAGTTAATCATTAGGTTGTTTCAATAAAAACTTTGATGTTATTATGAAAGGGTATGTTAAATTAACATATGCATGAAATAAAAGATATTTTAAACAAATATGGGTTAAATGAGAGGGTTTGCTTAGAAACTGAAAGAGAGGAAGATTATAATGGTCACTAATTGTACAAACTTTGATAATGAAAATTCAGCAAATATTTTTACTATAAACTGTAAGGATATTATACTAAGAGAATTCCAAATGGAGGATCTGGAGGATATATATAATATTACCTTACAAGCAGAAATAGCGGAGTTTTTACCTGATTGGATAGCAACTAAGGAGACGCGTAGAGAATGGTTAATTAAATATGAAATTTAAAGAGAATAGAGAGTTTTTAGATGCTGTTCCTGATATTTCTAAGGTTAAAGGACGTGCTTTTAGATTAGGGATTATATTGAAAAAGAGTAATAAACTTATAGGGTGGATAAATTCAGGTTTAAAAGAGGAATTACCTCCACCAAATAGGGAAATAGGGTATGCTATTTCTAATGAATATACAGGTAATGGGTATGGAACTCAAGCTGCTCAAGGCTTAATAAAATATCTATTTGAGAATACCAATACAGAGATATTAAATGCAACGGCATTAACATATAATTTAGCTTCAAATAATGTCATAAGAAAATGTGGATTTAGATTAATAGATAAGATTGAAATTAAAGGTAAAGAATATTTTTATTATAGACTTAGTAAAAGTGAATATATTATGGAGGAAAAAGATGAGAAAATATAGTTTATATCAAGTTGACTCATTTACTAAAGAAAAGCTTTCTGGAAATCCTGCAGGTGTTATAACTAATGCAGATGGATTAAAAGATGATGAGATGCAAAAAATTGCTAGAGAGCTAAATAATTCAGAAACTGCATTTATATTTTCAAAAAATAACAATGACTATGATGTACATGTACGTTTTTTTACTCCTAAAAATGAAGTTCCAATCTGTGGACATGCAACTATTGCAGCTCACTATGTAAGAGCAGTTGAAAATAATTTAGATAGCACGAGAATATACCACAAAACTGGAGCTGGAGTTTTACCTGTTGATATAATAAGGGAAGATGAAGATTATAGAATTGTCATGACTCAAGGAGAGATTGAATTTGGCGATGTTATTGAAGATAAAAACAAAGAAAGTCTTCTAGAAGCTTTACATATAAAAGAGGATGATTTACTTGAAGAATATAAAATTCAAATTGTATCTACGGGACACTCTAAAGTCATGATTGGGATTAAAGATAAGGTTGTTTTAAATAACTTAAATCCAGACTATTTTGGTCTATCTAGGTTAAGTAGTATTATAAATTGCAATGGATATTATGTTTTTACGGTTGATTCAGAGGACAGTGATATTTTAGTTCATGGAAGAATGTTTGCACCTAGTATAGAAATTAATGAAGATCCTGTTACAGGAAATGCAAATGGGCCTTTAGGGGCATATTTAGTCCATCATAATCTTGTTAAACACGATAACTCTTCCTTTAAGTTTAAAGCAAAGCAAGGTGAAGCTATGAAAAGGCCAGGTACTATAGAAGTAGAGGTAGGCATAGGAGATGAAGAACCTAAAGAAGTAAAAATATCTGGAAATGCTGTAATAGTATTTAAATCAGAACTTATATTAAATGATTAAGGTATAATTTAAAGAAAGCGCTTGTGTAAATAATCATAGGTGTTTTTTTCTTTTCTACCCTCCAAACAAATTTTCGCATTCTTATTGATAAAATACTCCATAAATGCTAAAGTATTATGTAGGTTTTTAAAGGTTGAGGTGAGAATATGTACGAATATATTAGAGGTTTACATAAAGGGATAAATAAGGATTATATAGTAGTCGAGAATAATGGAATTGGATATAAAATTTTCACGTCTGGCTCTACTTTAGCTAAACTCCCAAAGCTTGATGAAGAAATAACTATCTATATTCAACAGATAGTTAGGGAGGACTTTATAGGTTTATATGGATTTTTATCTAAAGAAGAACTTGATATGTTTAATATACTTTTAACTATTAATGGAGTTGGAGCTAAGGCTGCTTTATCGCTTTTATCTATAAGCACGGTTGATAATCTTAAGTATGCTATAATGATAGGTGACGAAAAACATGTAGTAAGAGCACCTGGAATAGGTAAGAAGACTGCTCAGAGAGTTATATTAGAGCTTAAAGATAAGTTTAAAGCAGATGAGCTTTTAGATAATAAAGATGCTTCAATTGATATTGATATGAATAATATTTATGCGAACAATATTAATGAAGCTTTAAGTGCATTAATGGCCTTAGGATATACTGAGAAAGAAGCTCAGAAGGCTCTTTCTAATGCTGATGTTGATAAGTCAGTTGAAGATATAATAAAAGAGTGTTTAAAAATGCTTATGAGATAGGGGTGGGGAAATGGATGATAGAATGACTACAGGAGAAGAAATTCTAGAAGATTCCCAAGGCGAATTAAGTTTAAGACCTCAGAAAATCAGCGAGTATATAGGACAACAGAAGGTAAAGGAAAAACTTAATATTTTTATAAAAGCAACTAAAAAAAGAAGAGAAGCTTTAGACCATGTACTTTTATATGGGCCTCCAGGTTTAGGAAAGACAACTTTGGCTAATATTATAGCTAAGGAGATGGGTGGAGATTTAAAGGTTACTTCTGGACCTGCAATAGAAAGAGCAGGAGATTTAGCTGCTATTTTGACTTCTTTAAATGAATTTGATGTTTTGTTTATTGATGAAATACATAGATTAAACAGAAGTGTTGAGGAAATACTTTATCCTGCTATGGAAGACTATGCATTAGATATCATTATAGGAAAAGGAGCATCTGCAAAATCTATAAGACTTGAGTTACCTAAGTTTACTTTAATAGGGGCAACAACTAGAGTTGGTATGCTTACTGCTCCTTTAAGAGATAGGTTTGGAATTCTTTCATCTATGGAGTACTACACAAATGAAGAACTTAGAGAAATCATAGTAAGAAGTGCAGATATCTTAGGTTGCAGTATTACACCTGAAGGTGCTTATGAAGTTGCAAGAAGATCAAGAGGAACTCCAAGAATAGCTAACAGACTTCTAAAGAGAGTTAGAGATTATTCAGAAGTTAAAGAACATGACTTTATAGATATCAAAGATGCAAAAGAGTCTTTAGAACTTTTAGAGGTTGATGAAGAAGGTTTCGATAGAGTTGACAACAAGATATTAGAAGCTATTATAGATAACTTCAACGGAGGTCCAGTTGGTATAGAAACTCTTTCATATTTTGTTGGAGAGGAACTTGGTACAATAGAGGATGTTTATGAACCTTATCTTCTTCAAAGAGGGTTCATCATAAGAACGCCTAGAGGAAGAATGGCAACTAAGAAGGCTTATAAACATTTGGGAAGAATTAAGATTGAAAATAAGGATGAAAGTCAAACTACATTATTTGATTAGAGAAGGTGCTAGATATGAAAGTTGAAGATTTTTACTTTGATTTGCCAGAGGAACTTATAGCTCAACATCCCTTAGAGGATAGAACAAGTTCAAGACTTATGGTATTAGATAAAGAAACAGGTGAAGTTTCTCATAAACATTTTTATGATGTAATAGAGTATTTTAACGAAGGAGATACCTTGGTTTTAAATAATACAAGAGTATTGCCTGCAAGACTTATTGGAGAAAAAGAAGGTACAGGTGGAAGGATAGAGTTTCTACTTCTTAAAAAAGTTGGAGAAGATTTATGGGAATGTTTATCTAAACCAGGTAAAAAAGCTAAACCTAAAGCTAGATTTACTTTTGGAAGCGGCAAACTAACGGCTGAAGTTAAGGAAGTTTTAGATAATGGTAATAGAATAGTTAAGTTCTATTATGAAGGACTTTTTGAAAATGTATTAGATGATTTAGGAGAGATGCCTCTTCCTCCATATATACATGAGGCTTTAGATGATAAAGAAAGATATCAAACTGTATATTCAAAAGAGAAAGGTTCTGCAGCTGCTCCAACAGCTGGACTTCATTTTACAGAAGAGCTTTTAGAAAAGATTAAAGCAAAAGGTGTAAATGTAGTTTATCTAACTTTGCATGTAGGACTTGGAACTTTTAGACCAGTTAAAGTTGAGAACATAGAAGAACATGATATGCATTCAGAGTTTTATGTATTATCAGAAGAAACTGCTAAGGTAATAAACGAAACTAAAAAGAGAGGCAACAAAGTCATTTCAGTTGGAACAACTTCAACAAGAACTTTAGAAACTGTAGGAGATGAAAATGGAGAAGTTAAAGAAGCTTCAGGTTGGACTAACATATTCATCTACCCAGGTTATAAGTTTAAAGTAGTTGACAACTTGATAACTAACTTTCACTTACCTGAATCAACTTTGATCATGTTAGTTTCAACTTTAGCTGGGCAGGATAATGTAATGAAAGCTTACAAAACAGCTGTAGAAGAGAAATATAGATTCTTCTCCTTTGGAGATGCTATGTTTATTAAATAGTTTAGTGTTGATGGTTGAGAGTTGACAATGAGGTACGAACTTCATTAAACTTATTCAGTTAACTTTGCAAAGTCAGCAAGATATCATTAAAGATTGTTAAAGATTATTAAAGTCTGCAAAAGTCTATCAAAGATTGCTAAACTTAGTTAAAGTTGAAGAAACTAGTTTATAAATTAAATACTAATAGTTAGGAGAATAGATTTTGTCTAAGAAATATACACTTTTAAAGAAAAACGGAAAAGCAAGAAGAGGGAGATTTGAAACTCCTCATGGAACTATAGAAACTCCAGTTTTTATGAATGTTGGAACTTTAGCTGCTATAAAAGGTGGAGTTTCATCTATGGATTTAAAGGAAATAGGTTGTCAAGTTGAGTTATCTAATACATATCACTTACACTTAAGACCAAGTGATAAAGTTGTTAGTAACTTAGGTGGACTTCACAAGTTCATGAACTGGGATAGACCTATACTTACAGACTCAGGTGGATTCCAAGTGTTTTCACTTTCAGCTATGAGAAAGATAAAAGAAGAGGGAGTTTACTTTAACTCTCACATAGATGGAAAGAAAATCTTCATGGGACCAGAAGAAAGTATGCAGATTCAAAGCAACTTAGCTTCAACTATAGCTATGGCTTTTGATGAATGTGTATCTAATCCATCAACTAGAGAGTATGTAGAGAAGTCTGTAGCTAGAACTACAAGATGGCTTGAAAGATGTAAAGTTGAAATGGATAGATTAAACTCACTACCTGACACTATAAATAAAGAGCAGATGCTTTTTGGAATAAATCAAGGTGGAGTTTATGATGATATAAGAGAAGAACATGCTAAAACTATAGCAAAGATGGACCTAGATGGATATGCTATAGGAGGTTTAGCAGTTGGAGAAACTCATGAAGAGATGTATAGAGTAATAGATGCAGTAGTTCCTCATCTTCCGGAAGATAAACCTATATATTTAATGGGAGTAGGTCTTCCAAGTAATATATTAGAAGCAGTTGAAAGAGGAGTAGATTTCTTTGACTGCGTACTTCCTGCTAGAAACGGAAGACATGGTCATGTATTTACAAAGAGTGGAAAGATAAATTTAATGAATGCTAAGTTTGAGTTAGATTCAGCTCCTATAGATGAAGGCTGTGAATGCCCAACTTGTAAGAACTACACTAGAGCATACATAAGACATTTATTTAAGGCAAAAGAAATGTTAGCTATGAGACTTTGTGTATTACATAACCTGTATTTCTACAATAAACTTATGGAAGATATAAGAAAAGCTATAGATGGAGACTATTTTGATGAGTTTAAGAGAGAAAAGCTTGAAGCTTGGGGTGGAAGAGCTTAAGAAAGGGTAAAGAAATATGAGTGGTGGTCAATTACAAATATTGATATTAGTAGGTATTCTTGTAGTATTTTATGGAGTATTGATTATTCCTGAGAAGAAAAGAAAAAAAGCTTACAACAATATGTTGTCAGAACTAAAAGTTAACGACAGAATAATTACTAGAAGTGGGTTAATAGGGAAAGTAGTGATTATACAAAAGGATAATGTAGTAATAGAGGTTGAGCCTGACAATGTCAGACTTACATTTAGTAAACAAGGAATATCATCTTTATTAACAGAAGAGAGTAATATGTAATAACTTCCCCCCTTATGTTCATATAATTATAGTGAATGTAAGGGGGTGTTTAATTTTGGGAGTTGATTTAATCAAAAATTCAGGGAAAGGGGTATTTGTCTCATTTATATCAACTATAGTTATGATGTTGGTATTAGCTATGATAATGAGCTTTATGGATCTTTCAACCAAGTCACTATATGTAGGATATGTTGTTGTAACTTGTATAAGTATAGTGTTTGGTTCCATTTATTCAGCAAAAAGAAATGGTTCTAAAGGATGGTTAGTAGGATTATTAGTAGGAATTCTATATTATATTCTTATCGGAATCATATCTTCAATAGCAACTGGATCTATGGCACTTGGATTATTTGACTTTTACAGATTCATATTTGCAGTAGCTATAGGACTGCTTTCTGGAATGCTTGGAATAAATCTATAGAAAAATTAAGTGTGTTTAAAAACTATTAACAATATAGTATGGTTCGAAAACCCAATTGAAGAATAAACTTCTTTATCTTAAGAAAAAACTATGCTATAATCTTAATGGAATTGTATCAGAATGGAGGAGTATGACGTGAAGCATATTAAAACTATTAATAAGTCAAGCCTAAAAAATAGTCTTTGTAAGCCAGGCTGTAAGGAATGTGCAAACTCATGCCAATCAGCATGTAAAACATCTTGTACAGTTGCTAACTTAGCATGTGAAAACTAATTTAAGTGTAGGTATGAGAAAGTGGCAGTAACTTATGTTACTGCCACAATTGTAGTTAGGAGGAAAAAAATGAGTTTAATTCATAAGTTTAAACTTGAAGATAATTATTATGTTATAGATGTTAATTCAGGAAGTATTCATTTAGTTGACAAGCTTATATTTGATTTACTAATAGATAATGATAGATTAGCACCAGTTAATGAAGTGGTTGAAAGATATAAGGGTGTATATTCAGAACAAGAAATCAATGAAGCCTATGAGGATTTAGTTGAATTAGTTAATGAAGAGGCTTTATATTCAAAAGATTACTATGAAGAAATTGCCCAAAATGATGAAGATAGGGACTATATAAAAGCGCTTTGCTTAAATGTAGTACATGACTGTAACCTTAAGTGCAAATACTGTTTTGCAGAAGAAGGTGAATACAAAGGTTGTAGAAAACCTATGAGTGCAGAAACTGGTAAAAGAGCTATAGACTTTGTTATAGAGAAGTCTGGCCCAAGAAAAAATATAGAAGTTGACCTTTTTGGTGGAGAACCTTTAATGGTTTTTGATACAATAAAAGAGATAGTAGATTATGCTAGAGAACAAGAAAAGATACACAAGAAAAACATAAGATTTACCATGACTACTAATGCAACTCTTTTAAATGATGAAATAATGGAATATATGGATAAAAATATGGGAAACATAATATTATCCATAGATGGTAGAAAGTCTGTTAATGATGCAGTAAGAATCAGAAGAGATGGATCAGGAAGCTATGACAGAATATTACCTAAAATCAAATCAATGGTTGATAAAAGAGATAAATCTAAACAGTACTATGTAAGAGGAACCTTTACTAGAAACAACACAGACTTTTATGAAGATGTTATGTCTTTAGTTAATGAAGGTTTTAGAGAAATCTCTGTTGAACCAGTGGTATTACCTGAGGATAACGAACTAGCACTTAGAAAAGAAGATCTTCCAAAGATTTTTGAACAATATGATTCTTTATATAATGAAATGCTTAGAAGACACAAGGAAGGTGATTCCTTCAAGTTCTATCACTTTAATATAGATTTAAATGGTGGGCCGTGTGTTTATAAGAGAATATCAGGTTGCGGAGCTGGTTTTGAATATGTAGCTATAACTCCAGATGGTGAAATATATCCATGCCATCAATTTGTTGGTAACAAGGAATTCTTACTTGGAAACATAAATGATGGGGAGATAGATAGTGACCTATCTAAAACATTTAAAAAAGCTCATATATACAATAAACCTAAATGTAAAGACTGCTGGGCTAGATTCTACTGTAGTGGAGGATGCCAAGCGAATAACTTTAATTTTAATAATGATATCCATGTTCCTTATGAAGTTGGATGTGAAATGCAGAAAAAGAGAATTGAATGCGCTATAGGACTTAAAGCACAAACTATGGTAGATTAAATAGGATACTTTCCTATTAAAAAATAAATAACCAAGGGGGATAAAAATGAGAACAAAAGGAAAAGGCAAAAGCACTATATTATTTTTATTAATCTGTGGTTTTATATTCCTTTTTACCTATGTAACTTTTTTTGGAGCTGAGCTATTTGGGTACGAATATAAAAATATCGACAAAGCTATAACTAAGGGTCTTGATCTTCAAGGAGGAGTTTCAGTACTTATGGAAATTACCTCTGATAATGTATCAAAGGATGATTTAGACAAAACTAAAGAGTTACTTTCTTTAAGAGTAAATAAAGTTGGAGTTTCTGAAACTATAGTAAATACCGAAGGAGATAATAGAATCAGAATTGATATCCCAGGAAAATTTGACTCTAAAGAAATAGTTGATAGTTTAAATAAAACTGGGGAATTAACCTTTGTGGCTCCAAATGAAGCAAAAGATGTAATATTAAAAGGGCAAGATGTTAAAAAAGCAAGTTCTCAAGTTGATCAGCAAACAGGTAAGCCAGTTGTTAGTTTAGAATTAACAGATGAAGGAACTAAAAAGTTTGCAGATGCAACAGCAAAGTATGTAGGACAACAAATCTCTATCTATATGGATGATGAATTATTAACATCTCCTACAGTTAACAGTGTTATAAGCAACGGAGTAGCTACAATTACAGGGAATAGTAGTTTACAAGAAACTAAGAACTTAGCTGGAGTAATAAATGCAGGTGCGCTTCCAGTACCAGTTAAAGTAGCTTCAGTTGAAACTGTTGGAGCTCAACTTGGTGCAACAGCTCTTCCTAATGCAGTGAAAGCTGGAATTATAGGAATAGGATTAATATTCTTACTTATGATAGTTTTATATAGAGTTCCAGGAGCTTTAGCATCGATTGCGTTACTTCTTTATACTACATTAGTACTTACTATTTTTGCATCTATTAAAGCAGCATTAACCTTATCAGGAATTGCAGGTTTCTTATTAACTATAGGAATGGCAGTTGATGCAAATGTACTTATATTTGAAAGAATAAGAGAAGAAATTAAAAAAGGTAAATCACCTTTAAGTTCCGTTAAAGAAGGTTTTGATAATGCTATGTCATCAATAGTTGATTCAAACTTAACTACAATAATTGCAGCTTTAGTATTGTACTTTGTTGGTACCGGAGCAGTTAAAGGATTTGCTACTACTCTTTTAATAGGGGTTGTAGTATCAATGTTTACAGCAATAGTTGTAACAAGAACGCTTATGAATTTAGCTGCTAAGATGGGGCTTTTAAGTAAACTTTGGAGCTTCAGGGTTAAAAGGGGGTAAGGACATGCTAAAAATAATAGAAAAAACTAAATTGTGGTTTGGTATTTCAATTTTAGTTATAGCCATAGGCATAGGTGCTATGGTTTATAGAGGTGGCCTTAATCTTGGACTTGATTTTCAAGGCGGAACTAAAATGACTATAGATATGGGTGCTGAATTTAATAAAACAGAAGTTGATGAAATAGTAAAAAAATATGCAGATGATGCGGTTACTAATACTTTAAATGATACTCAGTTAGAAGTTAAGGCTAAAGAATTTGATTCAAATAAGGTTTCAGAACTTATGAAAGAATTAAAAGAAAAGTATTCACTTAAGGACGATGCTCTATTAAGCCAACAAGAGATTGGAGCTTCTGTTAGTGCTGATTTAACTAGAAACGCACTAATTTCACTTGGAATTGCAGCAGTTGCAATGCTTATATATATAGCTATAAGATTTGAGTTTAACTTTGGAGTAGCAGCAATTGTTGCACTATTACATGATATTGTAATAACTGTTACAGTATATGCAATATTTAATATTCCTCTTAATACACCATTTATAGTTGCTATATTAACTATAATAGGATATTCAATTAATGATACTATAGTTATATTTGATAGAATAAGAGAAAATCAGAAAAAGATGCGTAGAGTTTCTCATGCTGAAGTAGCTAATGTAAGTATAACTCAAACTTACTTTAGATCTATAATTACATCTTTAACTACATTAATAACTATAACAGCAGTTAATGTACTTGTTCCATCTGTTAGAGAGTTTACAGTTCCATTAATTATAGGAATTGCATGTGGGGCATATTCATCTATATTTATAGCAAGTCCAGTGTGGGTAATGCTAAAAAATAGAAAATAATAAGCTTAAAAATACTTATTTTACAAAAACCTCCAGTATTTTTTACTGGAGGTTAACTATTTCTATGAAAAGTATTTGTAAAATAGGTTAAATTCATTTATAATATAGATGTTTTCTATCAGGTGAAGCTTAATTTTGGTGGATTGTAATCCATGGAATTATGGTTAAACTTAACCATAAGCTTAGTGCTATAATAGACAAACTAATCAAATGAAAATAATTCAAATATTAGATAAAATGTTATATTAATAGCATCTAGCCTTAGATAAATATGGAGGAGTTTAGAGATGAGCAAACAATGGGAGCAGATTTATCGCCCGAATTATATATCAGGATATAATCCCTTTATAATAAAAAATATGAATAAAGCCATAGAGAAACTAGTAGACGCTATAAACTCTAGGAAAAAGATTGTAGTTTATGGACGATGTGATGTAGATGGTATTTGTGCTTTATCTTCTCTAATTCTCATACTTAAATATTTAAATGGTGATGTAGAATATTGTATCGAGGAAACCTCAAATTCTGAGCATATTATAAAAGAAGAGGATATAAAAAATAGAATACACTTTTTAGGAGCAGATTTACTGATTACTGTTGGATGTACCTTTAAGAGTACAAAGGAGTTAGAACTCTGTGAATCTTTGAATATAGAGACAATTGTATTAGAAAACATAAAACCTAAGAAAGTATATAACACAATTTACATAAATCCAAATCAAATAGGATGTTCATACAGATATAAAAATTTATCAATTTCTGCTTTAACCTTTAAACTTATGCAGGCTATAGCAATATACTATAATATGAAAAGTATAAATAGGTACTTAGATCTGATTTTCTTAGGCAGCGTTTATAACGCAAGTGAAGAAACTGGTGAGAATAAGGTTTTTTTAAAGGAAGGACTTACATATTTAAAGCAAACAGATAACTATGGATTAAGCTCAATTCTTGAGTATTTAAATATAGAAGCCATAGAAAAACATAACATAGTTAGTATTTTAGAATTACTTAAGCCTAAAAGTAGCTCAGTTAGCAAAATGGATACTGCAAAAATAGTAGTTGAGCTTTTAACAACTTCTGATAAAGATAGAGCTGAGCAGATTGTTAAATATCTTAATTTTGAGAAAAAAAAATTATCTACAATTAATTAGGGGGATTCATAAAATGGATTTAAAAGAAAAAGTTAGAATAATAGAGGACTTTCCTAAAGCTGGTATAAGCTTTAAAGACATAAGTACTTTAATTGGAGATGGGGAAGCGTTTAGATATTCTATCGACCAAATGGTAAGTTATTTAAAAGATAAAAATGTAGATTTAATAGTTGGACCAGAAGCAAGAGGCTTTATATTTGGAGTTCCTGTAGCTTATGCTTTAGGAATAGGTTTTGTACCAGTTAGAAAGCCCGGTAAACTTCCTTATAAAACAACAAGAATAGAATATGCTTTAGAGTATGGTACTGATGCATTAGAGATTCACGAAGATGCTATTAAACCTGGACAAAGAGTAGCTATAGTTGATGATCTTTTAGCTACAGGTGGAACTATAGAAGCGGTTACTAAACTCGTTGAAAAAGTTGGTGGAGAAGTTGTTTCTCTAAACTTTGTTATTGAATTAGAAGAGTTAAAAGGCAGAGATAAATTAGTAGGTCATGATATAATGACTTTGCTTAAGTATGATATTTAAATTTCTTGAAAAACAATATCTGTTGATATATAATATAAGTTAAATATGGCTGGTATAAATACCAGCCTTTGCATTTAATTATATTATTTTAGGGGAGAGTAATCCATATGCTTGATAACTTAATGAAAAAAATCAATATAAATTGCAATAACATAGATTGTTCTCTAGTAGAGAAAGCATATAATTTGGCTAATGAAGCACATTCAACTCAAAAGAGAGAGTCTGGAGAACCGTACATAATTCATCCATTAGATGTTGCAGGCATTTTAGCTGAACTTGGGATGGATACGAATACTATTGTAGCTGGATTACTTCATGACGTAATTGAGGACACCGAATATAGTCATGCTGATCTAGAAAGGCTTTTTAATAAAGAAGTTGCAGACTTAGTTGAAGGGGTAACTAAGCTTGGACAGATAAAATATAAGTCTAAAGAAGAACAGCAGGCTGATAATGTACGAAAAATGCTTTTAGCAATGGCTAAGGATATTAGAGTTATAATTATAAAGCTTGCAGATAGACTTCATAATATGAGGACTCTCAAATACATGAGCGAGGAAAAGCAAAAACAAAAGGCGAAAGAAACTTTGGATATCTACGCTCCTTTAGCTCATAGATTAGGTATATCAAAGATTAAATGGGAGCTAGAAGATTTAGCTTTTAGATATATGCATCAACAAGAATATTACGATCTTGTTCATCAGATAGCAGAAAAAAGAAAAGAAAGAGAAGCTTTTATTGATGATATAATTCAAGAAATGAAGGATAAGCTATCTCAATCTGGAATTGAATCGGACATAGAAGGAAGACCAAAACATTTTTATAGTATTTATAAAAAGATGGTTAACAAAAACAAAAGCATAGAGCAGATTTTTGATTTAACTGCCATTAGAATTTTAGTTAATTCTGTTAAAGACTGTTATGCATCTTTAGGAATTGTACACACTATATACAAACCTATTCCAGGCAGATTTAAAGACTATATAGCTATGCCTAAACCTAATATGTATCAATCACTACATACAACAGTTATAGGACCACAAGGGAAAACCTTTGAGATTCAGATTAGAACCTTTGAAATGCATAAAACAGCTGAGTATGGTATAGCAGCTCACTGGAAGTATAAAGAAGGGGATAACTCTAAGGGAGAAACTTTTGAACAAAAGTTAACTTGGCTTAGAGATATGCTTGAATGGGGTAAAGAGACCTCAGATGCAGAAGAATTCATTGAAGGTTTTAAGATAGATTTGTTTTCCGATGAGATATTTGTTTTTACTCCTAAAGGAGTTGTAATAAACCTTCCATCAGAATCTACGCCTATTGATTTTGCTTATAAGATACATACTGATGTTGGAAATAGATGTGTAGGTGCTAAAGTTAATGGAAAGATGGTTCCACTTGATTATAACTTAAAAACTGGTCAGATTGTAGAGATTATGACAAGTAGCACAGCTAAGGGGCCTAATATAGATTGGGTAAGTATTGTTAAGAGTAATCAAGCAAAAAGCAAGATAAAACAATGGTTTAAAAGAGCTCAAAGAGATGAGCATATATATAAAGGAAAAGAGTTAATTGAAAAAGAAGCTAAAAGACAGGCTGTAACTTTTTCTGAACTCACTAAAGGAGAGTTATACGAAAAGTTCTTAAAGAGATATAATCTCCACAATCAAGAAGACATATATGCAGCAGTAGGAACTGGAGTAGTATCAGCTTCTATGGTTTTAGGAAGACTTAAAGAAGAAGTAGCTCCAGATGATAAACAGGTTTTAGAAAATATAAATAAAACAATTGAAGAAAATGCTGCTAAAGCACAAAAAATGAAAAATATTAATAAGTCTTATGGAATAACCGTTAAAGGCTTAAGTAATATAATGATAAGATTTGCAAAATGTTGTAATCCTGTACCTGGGGATGACATTATTGGATACATAACTAAAGGTAGAGGTGTTTCAGTTCATAGAAAAGATTGCTTAAATGTTAAAGAACTTGAAGATAACGAAGAAACAAGAATAGTTGAAGTAAGTTGGGGAGTTTCTAAAGGAACAGCTTATACTGCTGAACTTCAAGTAGAGGCAGAAGATAGAATGGGTCTACTTGCAGAAGTTATGCTGATTTTAAGTGAAGCAAAGATCAGTGTGAATGCAGTAAATGCTAAAACCCTAAAAGGAAACCTAACTGTTACTAACATAAAAATCAAAATAGATAGTATAGATCAACTAAAAGATTTAATGAAAAAGTTAAGAAAACTTAAAGGTGTTCTTGATGTTTATAGAATGAATAACTAAAGGAAGTGCTAAGAGTTTGAGAGCGGTAGTACAAAGAGTTAAGAGAAGTAGCGTTAAAGTTAATGGAGAGACAATAGGTGAGATATCAAAAGGCATCAATGTGCTAGTTGGTATAACTAAAGACGATAATCTAGAAGATCTTAAATATATTAAAGAGAAGATTTTTAATTTAAGAATCTTCTCTGATGAAAATGATAAGATGAATCTTTCTGTAAAGGATATTAAGGGAGAACTTCTTATAATATCCCAATTTACTTTGTATGGAGATGCAAGAAAAGGAAGAAGACCAAGTTTTATAGAAGCCTTAGGTGGAGAAGAAGCTGTAAAACTATATAATGATTTTATAGAGCTTTGTAAAACAGAGGGACTTAAAATTCAAACTGGAGAGTTTGGAGCTGATATGGAAGTTGAGATAATAAACGATGGACCTGTTACCTTACTTCTAGATAGTAAAAAGAATTTTTAGGAGGAATGAACTATGCTTATAAAAGGAGTTGAAGCTGGTCAACTTGGAGCTAATTGTTACATCATAGTAAATGAAGAAACAAAAAAAGGCTTTATAATAGATCCAGGTGGAGATGCGGAGTATATAAACAATATAATAAACTCTTTAGGAGCTAAAATAGAAGCAATACTTTTAACTCATGGGCACTTTGATCATGTAGGTGGAGTAGTTGACATGAAAAACCTAACTGGAGCTCCTTTTTATATTTGCGAAGATGAGATAATTTATATGGATGGAGCTTATGTTTTTGGTAAGCTTCCTAAAGCAGATAAATTAATCAAAGATGGAGATCTTTTAAACCTAGCAGGTTTTGAAATAAAGTGTATTCATACACCAGGACATTCACCAGGAGGAATTAGTTTTCTTGTAGATAATGTCCATCTTTTTTCAGGAGATACTTTGTTCCAACTAGGTGTTGGAAGAACAGACTTTGATGGTGGAGATTCAAGAACTCTTACAAAAAGTATAAAGGAAAAGTTATTTGTACTTGATGACAATGTAGTTGTATATCCAGGACATGGTCCTAAATCCTCCATAGGATTTGAAAAAAAGAACAATCCGTTTGTCCGTTAGGAGAGAAATGATGGCAATTAATATAGAACTTAATGATGAAAACTTTAGATACGACGTATTTTTAATATTTAATATATTTTATCTACTTGAAGATGTTTTGATAAATAAGTCAGAGGCTAATGACTTTAAGGTTTTTATTGAATCAGATAAGATGACCTTAAGTCATAAGAACCATGAAAAAGCTTATGAGCTTAAGGAAAATAAAAAAGAGTCCATAAAAAGAGGTGTGTTTAAATTCTTAACTGAGGTTACAGGAGAAGAACATCCTTGGGGAACAATGGTTGGTATAAGACCAAGCAAAATAGCATCATCTCTACTTAAAGATGGAAAAAGTGAAGATGAGATTGTAGCTACTTACAAAGAGTCATATCTAGCTTCAGCTGAAAAAAGCAAGTTGTGTATTGAAGTTGCTAAAAGAGAAGAGAAGTTTTTAAAGAGTAGTAAAGACCAAGTTAGCATTTATGTAGGAATGCCTTTCTGCCCAACTAGGTGTCTTTACTGTTCTTTTGCGTCTAATCCAATCTCTGCTTGTAAGAAACAAGTACCAACTTATTTGGAAGCCTTGAAGAAAGAAATTAATGCTATAAATGAATATATCTTAAGTAAGTCGATTAAAGTTAACACTGTTTATTTTGGAGGAGGTACTCCTACTTCCGTAAACAATGAAGATTTTGAGGATTTGATGAATGTTATATATGAAAAGATCATAACTCCTTTTAAACCTTTAGAGTTTACAGTAGAGTGTGGAAGACCAGATTCTATAACTGAAGAGAAACTTATAACTATGAAAAATTATGAAGTATCTAGAATAAGTATAAACCCTCAGAGTATGAACAATGAAACTCTTCGTACTATAGGTAGAGGTCATACAAAAGAAGCTGTAGTTGAGAAATTTAACTTAGCTAGAAAGTTAGGTTTTGAAAATATAAACATGGATATAATAGTAGGACTTCCAGGAGAAGGAATACAAGAAGTTAATAACTCTTATGAAGAAATAATGGACTTAAAACCGGATTCTTTAACAGTTCATGGTATGTCTATAAAACGTGCATCAAGGTTACATGAAGAATTAGTTTTAGGAAGAAAACTTTATAGACCTAAACAAGAAGAACTAAAAGAGATGTACGATAAAACAAGAGAGCTATCAGAAGAACTAGGAATGAACTCTTACTATATGTATAGACAGAAAAATATGGTTGGAAATATGGAGAATATAGGTTATTCTAAAGAGGGTAGTGAATGCATTTATAACATAGTTATGATTGAAGACATAGAAACTATAATAGCGTTAGGAGCAGATGCAGTATCTAAAGTTGTTTTTAAAGATGAAAATCGAATAGAGAGAACTGCAAATGTTAAAGATGTTAATGAGTACATTAACAGAATAGATGAGATGATAGAGAATAAAATTAGTTTACTTAATACCTTATATAAGTAGGGAGGATATTTAATGGAGAAGATTCAAGCGCCAAAAGGTACTAAAGACATGTTGCCTAAGGATGGGTACAAGTGGCATTTTGTAGAAGAGAAATTAAAAAAATTATCTGAAGAGTATGGAATTAAGGAGATAAGAACTCCTATTTTTGAGCATACAGAACTTTTCTTAAGAGGAGTTGGAGAAACTACTGATGTAGTTCAAAAAGAGATGTATACTTTTTTAGATAAGGGAGAAAGAAGTATAACTCTTAAGCCAGAGGGAACAGCTCCAGCTGTAAGAGCATTTATAGAAAATTCTATTTATGCAGATCCACAGCCAACAAAACTTTGTTATTTTACACCTTGTTTTAGATATGAGAAAATGCAAAAGGGAAGACTTAGACAGTTCCATCAATATGGGATTGAGGTTTTTGGAGCAAAAGAAGCTTCTGTAGATGCAGAGGTTATATCTTTAGCTATGAGAGCTTTAGATGAGTTTGGAATAAAAGGCTTAACTTTAAACATAAATAGTCTTGGATGCCCTAAATGCAGACCTAATTTTAATAAGGCATTAAGAGAGTTTTTAGAAGCAAACTATGACGGTCTTTGTGAAACTTGCAAGGGTAGATTTGAAAAAAATCCTATGAGAATTTTAGACTGCAAAGAAAAGAAGTGTAAGGAAATCACTAAAAATGCCCCTGTAATCTTAGACTTTTTATGTGATGAATGTAATGATCACTTTGATGATTTAAAGAAGTATCTTGAAGTTATGCACATTAACTATCAAATAGATTCAAAAATAGTTAGAGGCTTAGATTACTATTCTAAAACCGTTTTTGAAATTATAAATAAAGATATTACTGTTTGTGGTGGTGGAAGATATGACTACCTAATAAGCGAAATGGGTGGTCCTGAAACTCCAGCTATAGGGTTTGGGTTAGGACTTGAAAGACTTCTTTTAACTTTAGAAGAAGAGGGAATAGAAATTCCTGAGCCAAACTACATGGACATTTTTATAGGTTCAATTGGAGATGAGGCAAGATTAGAAGCTTTCTCATTAACTTATGAACTTAGAAAACTTGGAGTTAAGTGTGAATGTGATCACATGAAAAAGAGCGTAAAAGCTCAGATGAAACATAGTAATAGAATAAACGCATCATATTCAATGATATTAGGTGAAGATGAGATAACCAACAAAACTGCAAAGCTTAAGAGAATGAGCGATGGAGAAATATTCGAAGTTAAATTAGATTCCTTAGAGGAAATTAAGAATATTATAGTAAAGTAATTAGGAGGATAAAAGCATGGGTGAAGCCTTAAATGGATTAAAAAGAACCATTATGTGTGGTGAACTTAGAGAAGAACATATAGGCAGTAAAGTTACTGTTATGGGATGGGTTCAAAGAAATAGAAATCTAGGTGGATTAGAATTCCTTGATTTAAGAGATAGAACTGGAATTTTACAAGTAGTTTTTGGTGAAGAGATAAATAAAGAAGCTTTTGAGAAGGCTGACAAAGTAAGACCAGAATATTGTATAGCTGTATCTGGAGAAGTTATTAGAAGAGAATCTCCAAACACTAATATGCCAACAGGTATGGTAGAACTTAAAGGAGAATCTATTAAGATATTATCAGAATCTGAAACTCCTCCTATATACATAAAGGATAATTTAGATGCAGCTGAAAATATAAGACTTAAATATAGATATCTAGATTTAAGAAGAGGAGATATGCAAAAAATCTTCATGATTAGAAGTAAAGCAACTAACTCTGTTAGAAACTATCTAAACGACAATGGATTCTTAGAGGTAGAAACTCCTATGCTTACAAAAAGTACACCAGAAGGTGCTAGAGACTACTTAGTTCCTTCAAGAAACTATCCAGGAATGTTTTATGCACTTCCTCAATCACCACAATTATTTAAACAATTACTTATGGTGTCAGGATTCGATAAGTACTTCCAAATAGTTAAATGTTTTAGAGATGAAGATTTAAGAGCAAACAGACAACCAGAATTTACTCAAATAGACTTAGAGATGAGTTTCGTTGAGCAAGATGATGTTATAGCTGTTAATGAAGGTTTAATTCAAAAAGTATTTAAAGACGTTATAGGAGCAGATGTTAAACTTCCTATAAGAAGAATGGTTTATAAAGAAGCTATGGAGAAATACGGTTCAGATAAACCTGACTTAAGATTTGGAATGGAAATCACTGATTTAACTGATGAAGTTAAAGCTTGCGATTTTAAAGTGTTTAAAGATGCAATTGAAAATGGAGGTTCAGTTAGAGCTTTATGCTTAAAAGGTGGAGCTTCCATGGGAAGAAAAGATATTGACAGATTAGGTGAATTCGTTAAGACATTTAAGGCTAAGGGATTAGCTTGGATTCAATTAAAAGAAGATGAAATAAAATCGCCTATATCAAAATTCTTAAAAGAAGAAGAAATGAATGCTGTAATTGGTAAGATGAAAGCAGAAAAAGGAGATATGATATTAATACTAGCAGATAAAAACTCTGTAGTATTCCAAGGACTCGGTCAGTTAAGATTAGAACTTGCTAAGAAGTTTGACTTAATTAAGAATAAAAATGAATTTAATTTCTGCTGGATAACTGAGTTCCCATTATTTGAATATGATGAAGAAGAAGGCAGATACTTTGCAGCTCACCATCCATTTACATCACCTATGGATGAAGATATTGAGTTCTTAGAGTCAGAACCTGGTAGAGTTAGAGCTAAGGCTTATGACTTAGTTTTAAATGGTGAAGAACTTGGTGGAGGTTCTATAAGAATTCACGATAGTTCTCTTCAAGCTAAGATGTTCGAAGTTTTAGGATTTACGAAAGAAAGTGCTTGGGAGAAATTCGGTTTCTTACTTGAAGCATTTAAGTATGGTCCACCACCACATGGAGGATTAGCTTTTGGACTTGACAGAATGATAATGTTCTTAGCTGGAACAGATAACATAAAAGATGTTATTGCCTTCCCTAAAAACCAAAATGCTTTCTGCCCAATGACAGAAGCACCTAATGTTGTAGATGAAAAACAATTATCAGAACTAGGTATAGCTAAGATAAATGTTGAATAATTAATGAAAATCCAGTCTCTTATGAGGCTGGATTTTTTTGCTTATATATTTAAAATCTTCAAGGTTTAAAATTTTAACCCTATATAATGAAAAAATGAAAATATAACCTTTGACAAGTTCGACAAATTTTGATAAATTATACTCTGGATTTAATAAATAAAATAGTGGGGGTAACCATGAACAATCAAACACAAAATGTAAAAATCCTAAATGCAGATCCGTCAGCATTAGGACTATTTGGACTTGCTATGGTAACGATCGTAGCTTCTTCACAAAAACTTGGTTTAACAGATGGAGTATCTTTTGTTTTACCTTGGGCAATTTTCTTAGGAGGATTTGCACAATTATTTGCTTGCTTTAATGATTCAAAAAGACAAAATGTTTTTGGAACAACGGCTTTTGGAGCCTTTGGTTTCTTTTGGCTTGCAGTAGGAACATCTTGGATGATAAAAAATGGAGTATTTGGAGCTGCTTTAGCTTCAAGCGTAGATCCTAAACAACTTGGATTTGCATATTTAGGATATTTAATATTCTCAATTTTTATGACAGTAGGAGCAATGGAAACACATAAGGTTTTATTTATAATATTTGTTTTAATTGATTTCTTATTTGTAGGATTAACTCTTTCATCTTTTGAAATAGCTACAGAGTTTACACATAACTTAGCAGCCTACTCAGAACTGTTAATAGCATTATTTTCTTTTTATGGTTCTGCAGCAGCAGTTCTTAATCCACACTTTGGTAAAGTATTTTTACCAGTTGGAAAACCATTTGGAATATTTAAAAAATAATTAATAAAACCTTAGAATACATTAGATTTGTGTTCTAAGGTTTATTTTTATAGATATATAGACCTAATCTATTATTGCATAAAATAATGATTATAATATATACTAGTTATATACCAGGTATGGGTATAGCGGCTCCTGTTATATAGATAGTAAATTTATAATAGCGAGACATTATATAAAGGAGATGATTTTATGGAAAATGATGAAGCTTTGAAGAAGAATATATTAACACGATTAAAGCGAATTGAAGGCCAAGTTAAAGGTATTCAAGGAATGATAGATAAAAACGTATGCTGTTCAGATGTTTTAGTCCAAATATCAGCTATAAGGGCTGCTATAAACAAAGTAGGAGGACTTATTCTAGAAGACTATGCTAGAAATTGCATAGGTATAGAAGAAGGCAGCGATAACGAAGAGGGATTAGAAAATTTAATAAAAACCTTAAATAGTTTTGTAAAATAAAAAAATAGAATTGACGGTGTCAATTCTATTTTTGTCTTAAAGGATAATTTCTCATTAGCCTAGTTAAGGTAGACACGAAGATTATTCCAAGTGCTAAAGCGCCAGCTGAAGCTAATGTTTCTAAACCTAGGCTAAGAGCTTTATCTATGTTGCCTTGTACAACTTCATACATTGTGTAATACATTCCTCCGCCAGGAACTAAAGGTATTAAAGCACATATTACAAAGGTTGTAACAGGGGTTTTTAATATTCTAGCACATATCTCTGAATAACTTGAAAAAATAGTTGAAGCTAAAAACAGAGATAAGGATAAAGATAAACCATCGTTAAGGGCAGTTTTATAAACAATCCAGCCTAAACCTCCACCTAAAGATGCAAATATAAGATTTTTTCCATGTATATTAAAGATTATTCCAAATCCAAAGGTTGCTATTAATGAAACTAAGATTTCTTTTAACATCCTATATTCCTCCATATAAATTAAACCAAAAACTTAAAACCACACCTGTTCCAATTGCTATAGCTAAAGCTATTAAAAAAGCTTCTGCAGATCTAGTAAGCCCAGCTACTAAATCACCTGCCATGGTATCTCTTATGGCATTTGTAATAGCAAGACCTGGAACCAGAAGCATAATTGAACCTATAATAGTCATATCTAAATTAGATGCGAGTCCTAAGTTAACACAAACTAGTGCTAATAAGGCTGCAATAGCTCCACCTATACTATTTATAAAAAAGTCATTAATTAATAAATTACTGCTTAATATAGAAAATGCTTTTATTATTAAACCTATAAAAAATGCTGAAAAGAAGTCTTTGATATCTCCACCAAATAAAGCAGAAAATCCAGCAGCTCCTAAAGCAGAAAAAAACAAAGTTGTTTTAGTTCCATATCTTGAACTTTTATCTATTTCTTTTAAAGCTTTATTAACTTCGGCTACAGTCATATGTTGCTGACCTATACTTCTTGATAAGTCGTTAACCATATGAACCTTTTCAAGGTTAACCGTTCTATATTTAACTCTTTTAATTAATGAAACTGTTCCTTTATCTTTGTGAAAAGCTGATACCATTATTCCAGTTGGAGTAACAAAACTATCTGCATCATCCATTCCAAAGGATGTACATATTCTATTTATGGTTTCTTCAACCCTATAAGTTTCTCCACCACTTTCTAGTATTATTCTGCCAGCAAAAGTAGCTACGTATAGTATCTTATTTATGTCCATAAAAATCCCCTCGATTTAAGATATTCTGAATGTATTATAGCATAGTAATTTCAAAAAAGAATAGAGAAAGTTGTTTTATTTTTAAAGTCATATATGATACAATACCATATATGATGTCAAATCATGTTTAGTCTACGAAATTATAGAAATT
Source organism: Clostridium sp. UBA1652 (assembly GCF_002320975.1). Taxonomy (NCBI): domain Bacteria; kingdom Bacillati; phylum Bacillota; class Clostridia; order Eubacteriales; family Clostridiaceae; genus Clostridium; species Clostridium sp. UBA1652. The sequence goes on along the minus strand of NZ_DCLI01000066.1, from coordinate 89,640 downwards.
GGGGTGTTAAAATGGATTTTACAAATCTACAAAAAGTTGATCCAGAAATAGCAAAACTAACTGAAAAAGAGTTAGAAAGACAACAATATGGAATTGAATTAATTGCATCAGAAAACTTTACTTCTAAGGCAGTTATGGAAGCTATGGGATCATATCTTACTAACAAATATGCTGAAGGATATCCAGCAAAAAGATATTATGGAGGATGTCACGTAGTTGATGAAGTTGAAGAACTAGCTATAGAAAGAGCTAAAGAATTATTTGGTGCTGAACACGCAAATGTTCAACCACACTCTGGTTCACAAGCTAATATGGCAGTTTATTTTACTGTTTTAAATCCAGGAGATACAGTTTTAGGTATGGATTTAAGCCATGGAGGACATTTAACTCATGGTTCACCAGTAAACTTTTCAGGTAAGTTATTTAACTTTGTTTCTTATGGAGTAGATAAAGAAACAGAAGAAATAAACTATGAAGAAGTTAGAAGAATAGCATTAGAGTGTAAGCCAAAGTTAATAGTGGCTGGAGCTTCTGCTTATTCTAGAACTATAGATTTTAAGAAATTTAGAGAAATATGTGATGAAGTTGGAGCTTTATTTATGGTAGATATGGCTCATATAGCAGGTTTAGTTGCTGCTGGAGTTCATCCAAATCCAGTACCATATGCTGAGTTTGTAACTTCAACAACTCATAAAACTCTAAGAGGACCTAGAGGAGGACTTATACTTTGTAGAGAGAAGTATGCAAAAGACTTAAATAAGAATATCTTCCCTGGAATTCAAGGTGGTCCATTGATGCACATAATTGCAGCAAAAGCAGTATGTTTTAAAGAAGCATTAGATCCATCTTTTAAAGAGTATGGTAAAAGCGTAGTTGAGAACTGTTCAGTACTTTCAGAAGAATTAGTTAAGTTTGGATTTAAGATAGTATCAAATGGTACAGATAATCACCTTATACTTTTAGATTTAAACAATAAAGATATAACAGGTAAAGAAGCTGAAAATCTATTAGATTCAGTAGGTATAACAGTAAATAAAAATACTGTTCCTAACGAAACAAGAAGTCCATTTGTAACTTCAGGAATAAGAATAGGTACAGCGGCTGTAACTACTAGAGGATTTAATCAAGAAGATATGAAAGAAGTTGCAAGTATCATAAACTACGTAATAGAAAATAAAGAAGGCAATTTAGAGGAAGCTAAACAAAGAGTTAAAACTCTATGTGAAAAACATCCACTATATTAAGAATAAAAAATCATCATATTTTATATGGTGATTTTTTTCTTAAAAAAACATAAGATTAATGTATAGCAATAAATTAAAAAGGTTTTATGTATACTAAGATAATAGATGAATTATATAAAAAAGCTGAAACTATAACTTTAGAAGATAAGGATAAAGTAGTATTTATAAGTGATTGTCATAGAGGAGATGGAAGTTATAAAGATCCATTGATGAATAATTACAATACCTATAAAGGAGCACTTAAATATTATTTGAGAAATAATTTTAAGCTTGTAGAGGTAGGTGATGGTGATGATTTATGGAGAAATAAAGATTACAGATATATAGGTTATTATTATGAAGAGATATTTAAAATTTTATTAAGGTTTAAGAAGGAGCATAGGCTTTATCTGTTTTGGGGAAATCATGATATTATAAAAAAATACAAACATGAATTTACTAGTCTTTTAGAGAGAAGTGAGGAGGAGAAATTTTATAAAACACTTAAAGCTTTATATGGAGATTTAGATTTTTATGAGGCTTTAAAGTTCAAAATAAGGGAAGATGAATTTTTTGTTTTTCATGGTCATCAAATAGATAAGATAAATAGCACCTTTTGGAGAATATCTTGTTTCTTATTAAGAAATGTATGGGCTAGAGTTGAATCCATCGGCATAAAGACGCCAACTTTACCAGCACAAAACATAGCTAGAAGAAAAGTAGTTGATAAAAGAATACTTAACTGGAGTATTAAAAACAATAAAAAAGTTATAGCAGGTCATACTCATAAAGCAAGATTAGGTAATCATGAAAGCGGGTATTATTATAATGACGGTTGTTGCGTGTATCCAAATCATATAACTACCATTGAATATATAGAAGGAAAATTAAATTTAATAAAATGGTATTTAGATTTAGGAGATGATGGTAAAATTATATTGACGAGAAAAATCATAAATTATTAAGGAGAATATATTATGAAATTTATAGATATGCATTGTGACACACCTTCATTTATACTTGATAATAGAGAAAATTCTCTAAAAAAGAGTAATGGTACAGTAGATATAGAAAAACTTAAAACAGGAAATGCTCTGATTCAGTTTTTCGCCTATTTTGTTGAACTAAATAAGGAAATAGATTCATTTGAGAAATTTGATGAGATGTATCATAACTTCCAAAATCAGATCAAATTAAATGAACAGGATATAGAAGTTATAAAAAGATTTGAAGATATAAAAGCTATCGAAGATAAAGGTAAAATAGGATGTTTATATACAATAGAAGAAGGTGAAGTTTTAAAAGGAGATATGGAAAACCTCTATAAAGTATACGACAAAGGTATAAGAGGTATAACTTTAACCTGGAACTTTGAGAATTCTATAGGTTATCCTAATTGTATAAAAGAGTGTTCAAGCAAGGGACTTAAAAACTTTGGATTTGAGTTAATAGGAGAAATGAATAACTTAGGAATTATTGTTGATGTTTCTCATTTATCTGATGGTGGTTTCTATGATGTAAGTAGAGAAAGTATAAAACCTTTTGTAGCTACTCATTCTAATGCCAGAGCTATAACAAACCACTCAAGGAACTTAACAGATGATATGATTAAGATTCTTTCTGAAAAAGGTGGAGTTATGGGATTAAACTTTTGTGCTCCTTTTTTAGGTGGAAGTAAGATATCTAGAATTCAAGATATGATACTTCATTTAAAACACATAAAAAATGTAGGTGGAGTAGATGTAATAGCATTAGGAAGTGACTTTGATGGTATTGATAATAAGGTTGAAATAAAAAATGCATCAAAAATGCCAATTTTAGCAGAAGAACTTCTTAAAAATGGATTTAAAGAAGAGGAAATTGAGAAGATATTTTATAAAAATGCATTGAGAGTATTAAAGGATGTACTAGCTTAGGAGGAAAAATGAGTAGGTTAAAAGGAAAAGTAGCAATTGTTACAGGAGCTTCTTCTGGTATAGGAAGAGGAATTGCTTTAGAGCTTTCAAAAAGAGGAGCAACAGTCGTAATAAACTATAAAAGCAATAAATCTGGTGCAGAAAAAACACTTGAACTTTTAAAAGAAGCAGGTGGATATGGACATATAATAAAAGCTGATGTAAGTATATATGATGAGTGTAAAACATTAGTTCAGGAAGTTATAAATAGTTTTGGAAAGATTAATATACTTATAAATAATGCAGGTATATCTAAAGTAGGACTTTTTATGGATATGCGTATTGAAGATATATATGAACTAATAGATACTAATATGAAGGGAACTTTAAATATGAGCCATGCTGTTTTACCTCATATGACAGAAAGAAAACAAGGTTCAATAGTTAATATATCATCAATATGGGGAGTTCAGGGAGCTTCTTGCGAAGCAGTATATTCTTCCACAAAAGGGGCAATAAACTCTTTTACTAAGGCTTTAGCTAAAGAAATGGCCCCTAGTAATATTAGAATTAATGGGGTAGCTCCAGGAGTTATAGATACAGAAATGAATAGTTGGATGAGTAAAGAAGATAGAGAAAGTTTAGAAATGGAGATCCCTATAGGAAGGTTTGGAAAGGTTCAAGAAATAGGAGAAGTAGTTTCTTATTTATGCAGTGATGAAAGTTCTTATTTAACTGGACAAATAATAACAGTTGATGGTGGATTTATTTAGTCGAGAATGGAAAGTTGACAATTGAGAACCAGTATATTAATTGACAATTAGTAGAGAAGAATAGTCAATTAAATAGAGAAATTCATTTCATGAATTTCTCTATTTAATTTTGATTCTCAATTTTAAAATTTCAATTACTCAAGTTTCTCATCTGTACTTAAGTTTAAAGTGAAGTATGATAGTACTCCATTTGAAGTGTTTTGTATTCCGTAGGAACTGTTATGAAGATCAAGAATTCCTTTGGTTATAGATAATCCTAAACCTGATGAGTTTTTATCTCTTACTCTAGACTTATCTATTTTATAGAACTTGTTCCAGATATTATCGAGTTCATCTTTAGATATTTGGACACCAAGATTTTCAATAGATATTAGGACTTTACTTTCAAGTTTCTCTATAGATATAACTATCTTTTCACTTGAAGGGGTGTATTTAATAGCATTTGTCATGAAATTACTTAGTACTTGTTCTATTTGAAAAGTATCACCTTCAACATACAAATACTCAAATTCAGGATTAAAAACGACTTCTAAGGATTTTTCTCTAATTAATACATTATACTTTCTTAATGAACCTTGAATCATTCTAATTATATTAAAAGTTTCTAGGTTAGGTTTAACATTACCTGATTGAAGTTTTGATAGTTCAAGCATATCCATAACAAGTTTATTCATTTTATGAGCTTCATCTATTATGATATTTAAATAATCATTTTTAGCTTCTCCCTGAACTATGCCATCTCTAATTCCTTCTGCATAACCTTCTATTATACCTATAGGAGTTTTTAATTCATGAGATACATCTGCAATAAAGCCTTTTCTCATTTCTTCTACTTTTCTTTCATGTTCAACTTCTTCTTGTAGAATATCATTTTTACTTTTAAGTTCCGTTAAAGCAGATTCTAGATTTTCTGATAAAAAGTTTAAAGTTGTTCCAAGATTATTTATTTCATCATCTTCTAAAGGAGTATATCTTTCAGAAAAATCCATGTTACTCATTTTTTTAGCTATTTTATTTAGTTTTATAAGAGGATCTCCTATGTATTTAGATAAAATCATAGAATAAAATAAAGCTACCATAAGGGTTCCAACTATAAAATATGGTAAAAATCTATTTAAAACGCTAGTAGCTTCTCTTATTGGCTCTACAGAAGATACTGCCATTAAAATAGAACCATCATTCAATTTACAGATAACTACAGTAATAGTTGGATCAAAGTTTGAATTATCTGAAATAGTGACAAAGATTTTACCGGAGGAAATATATTGAGAGTTAGGTAAATACAAGTTATTATATATTTGCTTAAATGAAGATTCTGTATATTCATTAGTAGCTATATATATAAGGGAATCTTTTGGAGTTACAACTCCTACTTTTGCATTATTATTAGTTTCAAATTTATTCATGGCTGGCAAAAGAGCTCTTTTATATAATTCCACTCCTTGATTATATTCTACTGCTGAATTAGAATTTCTAAATTCCTCTACAGATTTGATTAATGAATTGTTTTTTTCGTTTATATAAAACTTCTCGAAAAAGTGTTTTTGAAAAATTAATATAAGAGAAACTAATATTATTAATGCTATAAAGGTAATAAAAAAAATCTTTTTTCCTATTTTACTACGCATCTTTTACCTCAAACTTGTAGCCGCTTCCTCTAACAGTAACTATATATTCAGAAGCCGTAGTTAACTTCTCTCTAAGTCTTTTAATTGTAGTATCAACTACTCTTGAATCTCCATAATAATCAAAACCCCATACTCCATCTAACATAGTGTCTCTTGATAAAACTATGTTTATGTTGTCAGTTAAAAAAACGAGAAGTTCAAACTCTTTAGGAGTTAAGTTAATAGGTTTATCCTCTACGCTTACATCCATGGAATCTTTATTTAAAGAAAGTTTTCCAAGTTCTAATACGGTTAAATTAGTTTCTTTTGAAGTTCTTTTTAAAAGCGCTTTGATTTTTGCAACCAAAACTTTTGGTGAAAAAGGTTTTGTTACATAGTCATCTGCACCCAATTCATAGCCGAGTAATTTATCCTCTTCTTGACTTTTAGCAGTTAATAAAATTATAGGAACAGATGAGGCTTTCCTGATTTCTTGAGTTAATGTTAAACCATTTAGTCCAGGCATCATAATATCTAAAATTATTAAATCTACTTTGTTTTGTTTAAATAGGTGCAACCCCTCATTTCCATTTGAAGCTTCTATGATAGTATAATTTTCAATAGTTAAGTAGTCTCTTAAAAGAGATCTAATTCTAAGTTCATCTTCAACAATTAATAAAGTTTTCATAGGTCTAACTCCTTTCTAGTCTAATTATATAATAATTATTATACATAAAAAATATAGATAATCTGAATTTTTAAATAAAATGGTTTTAGTTTAGATTATATTATATAATAAGTGGAGAGTATATTAAAAGTAATTAACTATAAGGAGTGTTTTAATGGTAAGACTTAACTTTGATGCTAAAGAGGATGTTTTAGATAATGGATTTAAAGTAATAACAATAAAGAGAGAAACACAATTAGCATCTTTAAATCTAGGAATTAAGATAGGGGCTCTATATGAAAAAGAAAATGAGAAGGGAATATCTCATTTTATAGAACACATGATATTTAAAGGAACTAAAACAAGAAACAACGAAAAGCTAAATGATGACCTAGAAGCCTTAGGTGGAGAATATAATGCTTATACAGATTACACATCTACAGTTTATTCAATAACTTGCCTAGAAGAAGAAATTGAAAACGCTGTTGATATTCTAAGTGATATGATAGTGAACCCCTCATTTGATATAAAAGAAATGAAAAAAGAAAGAGATGTTATATTATCTGAAATAAGGACAAGTAAAGATGATGTAGAAGATTTAAGTTTTAGAAGAACTAGTACTTTTGCATTTAATGAAAGTCCATTAAAATATGATATTATGGGAACAGAAAAAAGTATTGCTTCTTTTTCAAGGAAAAATTTGGTAGAATATTATAACAAGTATTATATGCCTAAAAATACAGTTTTGACCTTTGTATCAAGTTATGATCATGATAAAGCTATAGAGCTTGTTAAAAAGTATTTTGATAAGTGGAGCAACAAGATAATAGGGGATAAGGACTTTAATTTAGAAAAGAATATTGCTGGTGTGTTTGAAAGTCATAAAAATGATATAGAACAAGCTACAATAACTTATTTATTTTCTTTTAACGATGTTCCAAAAGAATTAGAATTACCTATTAAGATTTTAAATCACAAATTAGGTGAAAGTTCTAATTCAATATTATTTAGAGAGTTAAGAGAAAAAAGAGGTTTTGCCTATGATGTATACACTCATTTAGATTTAAGCAGTAATGTAAAAACCCTTCATATATTTACTTCCCTTGTTGAAGAAAATGTTGAAGAAGCAATTAATGTTATAAATGAATGTATAGAAAAAATTAAATCTAAAGATATAGTTTTTGATGAATCAACTTTTGATTTGATGAAAAAAGTTCATAAAACAGCTGTGGTATCAACGCTTGAAGATTCAACTGATTTAGGAAACTATGTATTGCATCAAATACTAGAAGGTGAAAGCATGTTTGAGTTTATTAAAGACATGCACAATTTAGATTCTTTAAAACCAGAAGATATATATAAGGCAGCTGAATATATATTGAGGGAGCCTACGGTTCATATCCTAAGAAGTTAAAGTAATTATTTGATATGACTTTTTAGATAAGAGAAGGATTTGATGAAGCCTGAGAGGCGGCTTCTACAGAGCAGAGGTGTAAGGAATTTAATGGAGTTCTCCAAAGTCGAACTCCTACAGGATATAGGTGCACTTTACTCCGGTAGAAGCGGTTGCTGCTTCAGTCTAATCATTTTATATTAAGAAGTTAAGAAAGGTTGAAGTTATTTGAATAAAATCACTAAGATAGAGGTTGGGAAACGAAATAAAGATAGAGTTAATGTTTTTATAGATGATGAGTTTGCATTTGCTTGTTTTGGAGAACTTGTGTATAATTATAATCTTACTAAGGGCAAGGTCGTTAATGTTGAAGAACTTAGGGAAGTTATAGAACAAGAAGAGTACTTAAAATGTAAAAGTGCTGCTTTAAAGATGATGGAAAGATCCTATAAAACTGAAAAAGAAGTAAGAGAGAAATTATTAACTAAAGAATTTAGTGAAAAGTCTATTCAAAAAGCTATTGAGTTTCTTAAGGAGTATAATTTTATAAATGACGAGAAATATGCTCAAATGTATATTAAAGATAAAATTAAACTTTCTGGAAAAAACAAAATAAAGTACTCTCTTATTAGAAAGGGAGTAGATGAAGAGTTTATAAAAAATAATCTTAATATGGTTGATGAAGATTCGGAACTGGAAGTAGCTGAAAAATTAGCGTATAAAAAATATGCTGTTATTTCAAAAGGTGAAAGTGATAAGTATAAATTATCAAACAAACTTATAAGATTTTTAATGACAAAAGGATATGACTATGATACTTGTAAGAAAGTAACGAAAAAAATCGTAGAACTTGATTTTAATGATTAATGAGGGTGAGTTATGAAAGATTATAGTATAGACTTTTTATTTCTAGTATGTTTTTTGTTGCCTATAATATTTGGAGTAATAAGAGGATTTAGAGCAAATGACCTTATGAAAATAATTAGGGGTATTGAGGAAAGTATATGTTTTGTTACCTCATTTATAATAACAATTAACTTTTTAAATAGAAGTTATTTCTTTGATATTGACTTTATCCAAAGCATATCTATAAATTTAAGTAATTTTACTGAAAAATATCCGCAAATTTCTTATTACATTTTCTTGTTAATAAGTATTATAATAATATATGGGATATGTTTCATTCCATTTTTTATACTAAATCTACTTATATTTAAGCCTTTATTGACTAAAGTTGAAAATGTGTGGGATAATGGAGGGAATTTATTAAAGGGATTTATAGGAGCTATATTTAGAATTCCTCAGGGAATAATAATGGCTTTATTGTTTGGAATGATAGTTCATGGAGTTGTGTCATTTGTTCCTAATGATAACTTATCAACTCTTGTAAATAATTCGAAAAGTTATAAATATTTTTATAGCAAGATATTCAACCCAATATCAACATCGAATTTTGCAAGAGCTTTGCCTAATTTAATCGGTGATTCTATTAAGGTTAAGATTGTTAAAGAACAAATAGGAAACTCAAATGGTAGTGTTGAGAGTAATAAGATTGTAAATGAGATTGTATATTACAATGGAATTACTTTAGAAGAGGGAATAAAATCAAATAGTGAAATTGATAATATGGCATATGAGATCACAAGAAAAAGATCCTCGGATAAAGAGAAAGCTAAGGCTATTTATGCCTGGGTTGGATCGAATGTTGAATATGATTATGATAAGGCAACCGAGATTTTAAATGATAATTTCAGAAATAAATCAGGTGCAATTGTAACTTTTAAAGATAGAAGAGGAATATGTTTTGATTATGCATGTCTATTTACTGCAATGGCAAGAGCTAGTTCATTAAAGGTTAGAGTAGTAATAGGGCAAGGTTTTGATGGAAAGACTTGGGTTGCACATGCATGGAACGAAGTATACTTAAAAGAGGAAGATAGATGGATAAATGTAGATCCTACTTTTTATAAAGGTGGAAACTATTTTGATTCAAAGGACTTTTTTGAAGATCACAAAAAAGAAAAAGTAATAGGTGAATGGTAAGGGATTTCTTAAAAATTAAGAAATCCCTATGTAACCTTTTTTAGGAGAAGATTTATTGCTTTTTCACAATCTTCATCCTTGCTATTTAGTGCCCAAGCTCTATTAAAGTATAACAAAGCTTTCCTAGTATTATTAAGCATGGCATATGAATAAGCCAAATTAAAATAATATTTACTATCTTCTGATAAATCTATAGCTTTTTTTATATAAGTAATTGCATTTAAATAATCTTTAGTTTTTATCAAACATACCCCTGCATTATAATATGAGCAGGCTAAGTTTTCTTTAAGTTTTATGGCTTTTTCGTAATAATCTAATGCTTCTAGATAGTTCTTACTATTATATAGTTTATTACCCTCTTGAAAATAACTCATAAATCCTCCATAATATAAATAATTTACATATTGACATTATTAACAAAAATAACAATATTATTCAAAAACATAACATTGTTAACAATTAAATAGCTATACTTTAAATTGGATTTATTTAATAATATAATAAGTATTAGGCTTTTATTTTTATTGAAAGGAAGCGATTAAATGTATAATTTAGGGTTGGATGTAGGGTCTACTACAGTAAAACTAGTAATTTTAAATGCAGCAAATAAAATAGTATATAGCAGATATAAGAGACACTTCTCTGACATAAAAAGCACAATTATTGGCCTTATTAGAGAAGCCTATAAACAGTTCGGAAATATTGAGATAACAATTAATGTTACAGGTTCTGGTGGACTTTCAGTTTCAAAGTGGCTAGATGTTACTTTTATACAAGAAGTTATAGCATGTACTAAAACTATAGAGGAAATGGTTCCGGAAACAGATGTAGCTATAGAACTAGGTGGAGAAGATGCTAAGATAACTTACTTCAAAGGTGGAGTAGAGCAAAGAATGAATGGAACTTGTGCAGGTGGTACTGGTGCCTTTATAGATCAGATGGCCTCACTACTAAAAACTGATGCTACAGGATTAAATGATTTAGCTAAAAGTTATGGAACTATATATCCTATTGCATCTAGATGTGGAGTTTTTGCGAAAACTGATGTACAACCTCTTATAAATGAAGGTGCTAAAAAAGAAGATATAGCAGCTTCTGTACTTCAAGCAGTTGTAACTCAAACTATAAGTGGATTAGCTTGTGGAAAACCAATTAGAGGAAAGGTTGCTTTCTTAGGAGGACCACTTTATTTCTTATCAGAATTAAGACAAAGATTTATAGAAACTTTAGAGTTAAAAGAAGAAGATGTCATATTCCCAGAAAACCCACAATTATTTGTGGCTTTAGGAGCAGCTTTAGCTTCAAAAGGTGAAAATAGCGTTTTGTTTAAAAATATAGTTGATAAAGTGAAAGAATTATCAAAGTTCCAAGATAAAGAAATAGAAACTTTAAGACCTTTATTTAAAGATGATGAGGAATTAATAGAATTTAGAAATAGACATGAGGACAATAAAGCAAAAAGAGGAGATTTAAGTTTATATAAAGGAAATACCTATTTAGGTATTGATGCAGGATCTACAACAACTAAAGCTGCATTAATAGGTGAATCAGGAGAATTACTTTATTCTTATTATGGATCAAATGAAGGAAGTCCTTTATTAACTGTAGTAGGTATATTAAAAGAAATATACAGTAAGATGCCAAAAGAAACTATGATAGTTAATTCTACTATAACTGGATATGGTGAGAGTTTAATTAAAGCTGCCCTTCACATAGATATTGGAGAAATAGAAACTATAGCTCACTATAAAGCTGCTGATAACTTTTTACCAGGAGTTGATTTTATCTTAGACATTGGTGGACAAGACATGAAATGTCTAAGAATAAAAAATGGAGTTATAGACAGTATATTATTAAATGAAGCTTGTTCTTCAGGATGTGGATCATTTATAGAAACCTTTGCTAATTCTTTAAATATGGAAGTTAAAGATTTTGCTAAAGAAGCTTTATACTCATCAAGCCCTGTGGACTTAGGCTCAAGATGTACAGTGTTTATGAATTCAAGAGTTAAGCAATCTCAAAAAGAAGGTGCAACAGTAGGTGATATATCTGCTGGACTTTCCTATTCTGTTATAAAAAATGCTTTATTTAAAGTTATTAAGATAAGAAAAAAAGAAGAAATGGGAAAGAAGATAATAGTTCAAGGTGGAACTTTCTATAATGATGCTGTACTTAGAAGTTTTGAACTTGTTTCAGAAAGAGAAGTAATAAGACCTGATATTGCTGGTCTTATGGGAGCTTTTGGAGCTGCATTAATCTCAAAAGAAAGATATACACAAGGTTATGAGTCTACTTTAGTACATTTAGAGGAACTAGAAAGTTTTACTTTTGATACAAGTCTTGAGAGATGTGGACTTTGTGGAAACAACTGCTTGTTAACTAAAAATAAGTTCTCAAATGGAGAAACTTTTATATCAGGAAATAGATGTGAAAGGCCTATTATAGGTAGAGTATCTAGTGAAGAAGTTCCTAATTTGTATGACTATAAATATAGAAGAACTTTTAAATATATACCACTAAAGAAAGAAGAAGCTAAAAGAGGAATAATAGGAATACCTAGAGTTTTAAATCAATATGAAAACTATCCATTTTGGTTTACTTTCTTAACAGAGTTAGGATTTAGAGTTGAGTTATCTCCTAGAAGTTCAAAAGCTATATACGAAATGGGAATAGAAACTATACCATCTGAATCAGCTTGTTATCCAGCTAAGCTTGTTCACGGACATATTATGGCTCTTATAAATAGAGGAGTAAAAACAATTTTCTATCCATGTATTCCATATGAAGTGAAAGAAGATCCTACAGCGGGAAATCACTATAATTGTCCTATAGTAACTTCATATCCAGAAGCTATAAGAGCTAATATGGATGTTATTAAGGAGCAAGATGTTAAGTTTATGAATCCTTTCTTTGCACTTCATGATAAAGATAAGTTATTAGTTAGACTTATCCATGAGTTTAAAGAACTTGGTATTAGTAAAGAAGAATGTACTAAAGCACTAGACTTAGCGTGGAGAGAAAAAGAAAACTACGTTTTAGATATAAGAAACAAAGGGGAAGAAGTAATAAAGTATCTTGAAGAAACAGGTAAAAAGGGTATAGTACTTAGTGGAAGACCATATCATGTAGACCCTGAAATAAACCACGGAATACCTAATATAATAGCCTCCTTTGGAATGGCTGTTTTAACAGAAGATTCAGTTGCTCATTTATCAGAGGTACAAAGACCACTTAAGATAGTTGATCAATGGACATACCATTCAAGATTATATAGGGCAGCCACATATGTATCTAAAAAAGACAACCTAGAGTTAGTTCAATTAAACTCATTTGGATGTGGATTAGATGCAGTTACAACTGACCAGGTTCAAGAGATATTAAGTGCAGCTGGGAAAATATATACTGTTTTAAAAATAGATGAAGGAAATAATTTAGGTGCTATAAGAATAAGAATCAGAAGCTTAATTGCTGCAATGGAAGAAAGAGTTAGAAATAACTATGTTCCTATAAAACAGAAGATTGAGTATAAGTCTAAAGAGTTTACAAAGGAAATGAGAAAAACTCATACAATATTGTCACCTCAAATGTCGCCTATTCACTTTGATTTAGTTCAGGAAGCTTTTAATTCTTCTGGCTACAACTTAGTAGTTTTACCATCAACTGATAAGATGGCTGTAGAAGAGGGATTAAAATATGTTAATAATGACGCTTGTTATCCTTCAATAATAGTAATAGGACAACTAATACATGCCTTAAAATCGGGTGAGTATGATTTAGATAATACATCAGTTATCATTTCTCAAACAGGTGGAGGATGTAGAGCAACAAACTATATAGGATTCCTTAAAAAAGCTTTAATTGAAGCTGGTTTTGAAAATATACCAGTTATATCTTTAAATGCTGTTGGACTTGAGAAACAGTCAGGATTTAAGATAACACCAAAACTCCTTCATAAAGCATTAATGTCATTAGTTTATGGTGATTTATTTATGAGAGTTTTATATAAAGTAAGACCTTATGAAAAAGAGGTTGGAAGTGCAAATGAACTTTATGATAAGTGGAGAAATATAGCTAAAGAAAATGTTAGAAGTGGAAGTTTTAATGCTTATAAAAAGAATATAAGAAATATTATTAAAGAGTTTGATGAACTAGAACTTTTAGATATAAAGAAACCTAAAGTTGGACTAGTTGGTGAGATTTTAGTTAAGTTCCATCCAACTGCAAACAATGATGCAGTAAGTGTTATTGAAAATGAAGGTGGAGAAGCAGTTATGCCTGATCTTCTAGACTTCTTCTTCTACTCAGCTTATGATGCAGACTTTAAATATAAATTCTTATCTGCAAGCAAAAAGAGCAGAAATATTTCAATGCTTGCTATATGGTTTATGGAGTTATATAGAAAAGAAATGAAGAAGGCTTTAGACGAAAGTAACAGATTCCATGCACCAAAGCATATAAAAGAATTAGGAGATATGGCATCTCAAATACTTTCTCTAGGGAATCAAACAGGAGAAGGATGGTTTTTAACAGCAGAAATGATAGAACTTATAGAAAGTGGAGTTAACAACATAATTTGTATGCAGCCTTTTGCTTGCCTGCCTAACCATGTTACAGGAAAAGGTATGATTAAGGCATTAAAGCATAAATATCCTCTTTCAAACATAGTTGCAGTAGATTATGATCCAGGTGCATCAGAAGTTAATCAGTTAAATAGAATTAAACTTATGATGTCAGTTGCCTTTAAGAACCTAGAACAAAAGGAAGCACCTAAAAAAGTATTATGGCTTGAAAAAGAAGTGTAAAATTTCTTGACAATTTTACATTTAATACTATAATATATGAATATATCTTATAATTTCATATGGATATACAAATGCAATGAAAAAGAGGAGTAAAAACAGTAATGATATTAAGAGAAGAAAATCCTTAGGCTGTGAGATTTTCTATATCGGATGTTTTGAAGGTAGCTTTTGAGCAGCTTTGCTGAAAGTTTAAGTAGGTAAAGTCGGCAGCTATGTCGTTAAAGTAATGAGAGTCTATAATCTTTTATGATTGTAGAAATAAAGGTGGTACCGCGAGTCTTCGTCCTTTTATAGGATGAAGGCTCTTTTTTTATTCCATATATTTCCTGGGGAATAAAATTGATAAATATAAGTTCAAAAAGATGAAAGCAAAGAAAATACTTAAGCACAGCTATATTTTAGCTTAAAAGAAATGTACCTAAATTAAGAGGAGGAAGAAAAAATGAGTGAAAATAATATTTCAACAACCTATAATCCAAAAGAATTTGAAGAAAAGATATATAAAACATGGGAAGAAAAAAAATACTTTACCCCAGAGGTTGATAAAAGCAAAAAGCCTTATACTATAGTAATGCCACCACCAAATATAACTGGTAAACTTCATCTTGGGCATGCTTTAGATAATACACTTCAAGACATTTTAATAAGATATAAAAGAATGCAAGGTTTTTGTACTTTATGGGTTCCTGGTGAAGACCATGCAAGTATAGCAACTGAAGTTAAAGTTGAGAATGAACTTCTGAAACAAGGTCTAGTTAAGAAAGAACTTGGAAGAGAAGGATTCTTAGAGAAAGTTTGGGAATGGTCAGATGAGTACAGAGAAAGAATAAGAACTCAACTTAAAAAGATGGGGGTTTCAGCAGACTTTACTAGAGAAGCTTTCACTATGGATGAGAACTTAAACAAAGCTGTTAGACATGTGTTTGTTAAGTTGTACAATGAAGGACTTATCTACCAAGGAAATAGAATTACTAACTGGTGTCCTAAGTGTGAAACTGCTTTATCTGATGCAGAAATTGAATATAAAGAACAAGAAGGCAGCTTCTGGCACATAAAGTATCCGGTTAAAGACTCAGATGAGTTTTTAGAAATAGCAACAACTAGACCAGAAACGCTTTTGGGAGATACTGCTGTTGCTGTAAATCCAAATGATGAGAGATTTAAGCATTTAATAGGTAAAACTTTAATACTACCACTAGTTAATAGAGAAATACCTGTAGTTGCTGACGACTATGTTGATATAGAGTTTGGAACTGGTGCAGTTAAGATAACTCCAGCACATGATCCAAACGACTATGAAGTTGGTAAAAGACACTCTCTTAAAGAAATCAGAGTTATGGATGACAGAGGAGTTATAAACTCTTTAGGTGGAAAGTATGTTGGACTTGATAGATATGAAGCAAGAAAAGCTATAGTTAAAGACTTAGATTCAGAAGGACTTCTAGTTAAGATAAAACCTCATGTTCATAATGTAGGAACTCATGATAGATGTGGAGTTGTAATAGAACCTATAATATCAAAACAATGGTATGTTAAGATGGAATCTTTAGCAAAACCTGCTGTAGATTTAGTTAAAGAAAAGAAAACTAAGTTTATACCAGAAAGATTTGAAAAGACTTATTTCAACTGGATGGAAAACATTCAAGATTGGTGTATATCAAGACAACTTTGGTGGGGACATAGAATACCTGTATTCTACTGTGAAGACTGTGGAGAGATGATGGTAAAGGAAGATGCACCTGAGAGTTGTACTAAGTGTTCATCAACTAAGATAAGACAAGAAGATGATGTACTTGATACTTGGTTCTCATCTGCACTTTGGCCATTCTCAACTTTAGGTTGGCCAGATAAGACAGATGACTTAAACTACTTCTATCCTAACTCAGTTTTAGTTACTGGATATGATATTATATTCTTCTGGGTTGCTAGAATGATCTTCTCTGGACTTCACAACATGGGAGAAACTCCTTTTGAACATGTACTTATACATGGAATTATAAGAGATTCAGAAGGTAAAAAGATGAGTAAGTCATTAGGAAATGGAGTAGATCCTCTTGAAGTAATAGACACTTACGGCGCAGATGCTTTAAGATTCATGTTAGTTACAGGAAACGCTCCAGGAAATGATATAAGATACTTCCCAGAAAGAGTTGAATCAGCTAGAAACTTTGCAAACAAGATTTGGAATGCTTCAAGATTCTTAATGATGAACTTAGACAAAGAACTTATGAACAAGTACAAAGATGAGAAAGATTACTCACTTGCTGACAAGTGGATATTATCAAGATGTACTACTTTAGTTAAAGAAGCAACTGAGAACTTAGATAAATTTGAACTTGGTATAGCACTTCAAAAGGTTTATGACTTTATGTGGAATGAACTTTGCGACTGGTATATAGAATTTGTTAAACCTGTATTCTATGGAGAAGATGAAAAAGCTAAAGGAATTGCATATAATGTAATTTACAAAGTTTTATCAACTGGACTTAAGTTATTACATCCAGTTATGCCATTTATAACTGAAGAGATATATACTCATCTTTGTGACGAGTTTGAATCTATAACTATCTCAACTTGGCCAGAGTATGAAGAAGAGTTACATGATACTAAAGCTGAAAAAGAAATGGGATATATAATAGATTCAATCAAGTCTCTTAGAAATGTTAGAGCAGAAATGAATGTGCCACCATCAAGAAAAGCTAAAGTAATTGCATATATAAATAAAGAAGCTAAAGATGCTTTCTTAAATGGAATTTCTTATATGGAGAAGTTAGCTTCTGCATCAGAAGTTGAGTTTATAGAAGAGAAAACTTTAGTTCCTGAAAATGCAGTTTCTGTAGTTGTTGAAGTTGGGGAGTTATTTATGCCACTACTTGATCTAGTTGACAGAGAAAAGGAATTAGATAGATTAAACAAAGAAAAAGCTAAACTTGAAGGAGAAATAGACAGAGTTGATAAAAAACTTTCAAATGAAAGATTTACAGCTAAAGCTCCTGCGGATGTAGTTGAAGCTGAAAAAGCTAAAGGTGAAAAATATAAAGAAATGCTTGAATCAGTTATAGCAAGAATAAAAGCATTAGAATAGTATGTAAATGATGGGATGATTAAATCATTCCATCATTTAATTATATGTGATAGAATAATGGGGACAAGTTAAATGTATTAAAAGCTGTAATATAAGAAGTAATTTATGGAGGTTTAGATATAATATGATAAAACTAATTGCAAGTGATATGGATGGTACACTTTTAAACTCAAAAGGAAATTTACCAGAGGATTTTGATAAAGTTGCAGATAAGCTTATAAATAAGGGAGTAGTTTTAGTGGCTGCAAGTGGAAGACAATATTATACTCTTAAAAACACCTTTAGTAATATAAAAGATGATATGGTGTTTTTAGCTGAAAATGGAGCTTATGTTGTATATAAAAACAAGGAGTTATATTCATCTATTATTTCAAAAGAAGAGGTTATAAAAATAATTGAATCTTCAAGAAAAATACCAGGCGTTGATATTGTACTTTGCGGTAAAAATGGTGCTTATATTGAAAACACAGAAGAGAGATTTTTAACTGAGGTTAAAAAATATTATCATAAATATGAAGTTGTAGAAAGTTTACTTGAAGCTAAAGATGACTTTGTGAAAGTTAGTTTATTTGACAGTCTTGGAGCTGCTGAAAACTCTAATAAAGTTATGAACCCATTATGGGGTGAGAAATTTAAAGTTACTGTATCAGGTGAAGATTGGCTTGATCTAATAAATAAAGATGCTAATAAAGGTAATTCCTTAAAGGTTATTCAAAAGCTATTAAACATAGATAAAAATGAAACTATGGTGTTTGGAGATTATTTTAATGATGTTGAGATGCTTCAAGAGGCGTATCACAGTTATGCAATGATGAATGCACCAGAAGGAGTAAAAAAACATAGCAGATTTTTGGCTAAAACTAATGATGAAGATGGAGTAATGAGAGTTATAAAAGAAAAAGTATTAAAGGAAGCATAAACTTTGGAGGAAAAAATGGATTATAAAGAATGTATGAAGTATATACATGATTTAGGTAAATTCGGAATGAATTTTGGGCTTGAACGAACAGAACGTATATTAGAGCTTCTTGGAAATCCTCATAAACATTTAAAACTAATCCATGTAGCAGGAACTAATGGAAAAGGTTCAACTACATCAATGATTACCAGTGTTTTAATTGAAGCAGGATATAAAGTTGGTATGTATACTTCACCTTTTTTAGAAGAGTTTGAGGAAAGAATTCAAATCAATAGAGAGAACATATCTAAAGAAGATTTAGTTAAAGTTGTAATGGAAGTCAGAGAGATAATACCAAAAGTAATTGATGAAGGATTTCATTCACCTACAGAATTCGAAATTATAACCTGCGTGATGTTTAAATACTTTAATGATAAGAAGATCGACTTTGGTGTAATTGAAGTAGGACTTGGAGGGAGATTAGATTCAACTAATGTAATTAATCCTTTAGTATCAGTAATTACTTCTATAAGTCATGACCATATGAATATTCTAGGAAATGATATAAGAGATATTGCAAAAGAAAAAGCTGGGATAATAAAAGAAAAAACTCCTTTAGTTTTATATCCTCAAGAGGGTCAGGTTACAGAGGTTATAGAGGATATTGCTAAAACAAAAAACTCCAATATAATTTACACAATAAAAGAGCAAGTAAAGGTATTGGATTTTGTTCATGGAGAACATGAAAGTTATCAAATATTTGAAAGAGTTGAAGGCAGTAAAAAGAGGATATATGAGCTTCCTCTACTTGGTGAACATCAAATATTTAATTGTAATACAGCTATAACTACAATAGAGGTATTAAGAGATAACTTTAATGTTAATGTTTCAGATGAGCATATCTTAAGAGGAATAAAGAAGGTAAAATGGATTGGAAGAATGGAGATTCTTAAAAGGAATCCATTTGTTATAATAGATGGAGCTCATAACATAGATGGTATAAAAGCCCTTAAGCAAAATATACACAAATATTTTGAGTATGAAAAAATGATATTAATTTTAGGGATTTTGGCAGATAAACAAGTAGATGAGATGATTGAAGAAATTTGTCTAGAAGCTACTGAAGTAGTTGCTGTAACCCCTCATTCTGATAGAGCTGAACTTGCTTTAGATTTGAAAGATAAGATAGATGGTTTTGGAATAAAGACTATTGCTTTAGAAAACTATGAAGAAGCTTGTAAATACGCGCATAATAAATTAGGTAAAAAAGATATTCTTGTTGTAAGTGGGTCTTTATACATGATTGGAGATATGAGAAAGATAATAAGAAAAGAGCAGTAATTTTACTGCTCTTTCTCTTTATTAGAGGTATTGTTAATAATATGCAAGGAATAAGTTTTAATTAATGCCATGATAGGTACACTTAAAAACATTCCTAAAACTCCAAATAACCCACCGCCTATTGTAATTGCTAAAATTACTAAAAGAGGTGATAAACCAACCTTTTCGCTAAGTATTTTAGGTCCTAAATAAAAACCATCAAATTGTTGTAGTAAAAATATGAAAAGTAAAACTATAAAAGCTTTCATAGGGTCTGCTAAAAAGGTTAAAATAAAAGCCGGAATCATTCCTATAAATGGTCCAAAGTAAGGAATCATATTAGTTACACCAACTATGATTGATATAAGTAAAGCAAATGGTGCATGTATTAAAAGTAAACCAATGTAACATAAAACACCTATGATAAATGAATCTATTGATTTACCTATGATAAATTCAGAGAAAACTGAATTAGCTTCACTAAGGAATTCAAGTATTTCATCTTGTTTAGGGTTAGGAAATAAGCGACATATAATTCTTTTACTTATATTAAGCAGTTTTTCCTTATCTTTAAGTATATATATAGATATTATGAACCCAAAAATAAATTTAAAAAAAGAAGTAGTAAATTTAATTGTTGAACTAAAAAGAGAAGAAAGTAAACTGTTAATAAATACATTAATGTCATTTAAACTCTTAGTTAATGTCTCTTCTAGTCTATCTACAATTAGAGGATTTAAATAATAATCTTTATTAAATTCATTTATCTTATCTGTAAGCCAAACTTGAGTATTTTCTGCATACTCAGGAAGGTTTCTAAACAAGTCTCCTAAACTATTAAATACTGTAGGGAATATTATAACTACGCCTAAAGCTATTACACCAATTACAATTATATATGTAATTATAAGAGAAGGCACTCTCTTAATATTAAAACGTCTTTCTATCAATTTCATTAATGGATTAAAAAAATAAGCTAATCCAAGAGCCCAAAAAAAAGGTGAAAGCATAGACAGTATTTTGCTACCAAAAGGAATAAGTGAGCTTTCCCAACTTAAAATCAGTTTAAGCATTAAAATCGATATCAAAATAATGGGTATTAAATTAAAGTGGAATTTTTTAAAAATCTTCAATAAGCTGTCCTCCTTGACTATCATACTTAAATATTTATCATATAAACTACATTTAGTCAAATTAATAAGTATTAAGATTAAAATAAGAATAATATAAGAAAATTTGTATTAATAATAGGGGGAAATGGTGCTATAATTAACTGAATACTAACGCTAAGAGGGACTGATGAAATGTTAAATGTAAATATAAATCAAAAGAAGAGCTTAAGTCAATTATCTAGTGAAATGATGATGGATATAAAAGAAAATAGATATTTTAAATTATCTTTCATATCTGTATTAGTAAAATCAATTATCTTTATAATATTGATCTCAGATGATAAAGCAAATGGGGTTAATATTATGAGAATTTTTTATTCCTATCCACCTATTTTAGTATATTTTAGTTTTATAGCACTGTTTTTATCCTTTGGATTTTTATTTAGGGGTAAGGGGCAATATATTTGTTTTCTGTTCTTGAATATATTATTTACAGTCCTTGTAATAGGGGACTTGTGGTACTTTAGAAGTAATGCATCTTTTTTGACATTACATATGATGAAGATGACAAGTAATTTAGATAATTTGGGGTCATCTATAATTTCCATGGTAAGAGCTGTCGATATTCTATTTATAATAGATATCCCAGTGATGATACTACTTAAAATTAAGGATAAGAAAAGTAAATTTAAAAGAAATACATATAGTTTTTTAGCTTTATTCATACTATCAATTGTGTATTTAACTTATGCACATATAAAAATAGATAAATATGATAAAGGATTTACAAATCAAATGATTTTCGCAAAAAGTTGGAGTCCTAATCAGACTATGTCTAACTTAACCCCAATTGGATATCACATATTTGATTCTTATAATTATTATAAAGAATCGAAACCTTATGTACTTAATAATGAAGAAAAAGAAAATGCAGCTAACTGGTTTCAAAACAAAAAGGAAAACCTAGAAGACAATGAATATTATGGAGCCATGAAAGGAAAAAATGTATTAGTAGTTCAATGGGAGTCTCTTGAGAATTTTGTAATAGGGCAAAAGGTTAATGGACAAGAAGTAACTCCTAACTTGAATAAAATTCTTAATAATTCTTTGTACTTTGATAATTTTTATGAACAAACTTATAATGGTACAAGTTCTGATGGAGAATTAATAACTAATACCTCTGTTTTTCCTGTAAGAGAAGGTGCAACATTTTTTAGATATCCTAGTAATGAATATAAATACTCACTACCTAACGTGTTTAAAGGATTAGGATATGAAACAATAGCTTCTCATCCTGATAAAGGTTCATATTGGAACTGGATGCCTGCACTTAAGTCTATTGGATACGAAAAAACAATAGACTCTACGGATTACAATGTTGATGAGATAATAAACCTTGGAATAAGTGATCAAAGTTATCTTAAGCAGTTTGGGGATAAACTTGGAAGTTTAAAATCACCTTTTTTAGCTTATACAGTTACATTAACAAGTCATTCTCCTTTTACGGTTTTACCAGAGAAAGATAAGGAATTAAAGCTTCCAGACAATTTAAATAATACTAGAATAGGAGGATACCTACAAAGTATTAATTATACAGACAAATACTTTGGTAAGTTCCTAGAGGATTTAGATAAAAAGGGAATTTTAAAAGATACTGTTATTGTTGTATATGGTGACCATGAAGGAGTTCATAAATTCTATGATGACGAGGTTAAAGCTACATCAGGATTAGAAGATTGGATGAGGGACAATAATAGAAAAGTTCCTTTAATAATATATAATAAAGATATTGAGAAGAAAACACTACGTGTAAATGGTGGACAAGTAGATACACTTCCTACAGTAGCATATCTGTTTGGCGTTAACTTAGATAAGGAGTCAGATAAAACTATTGGAAGAAACCTTCTTAATACTAAAAAGGATTTTGTAGTGTTATCAACAAGAGAATTTATAGGTGATGAGAAAGAGAAGGAAGAGATGCTCAAAGCCATAGATTTAAGTGATATGCTTATAAGAGCTAATTACTATAAGGATTAGGTGAATGATATGAACAAAAAAATATATATTTTATCAATAGTACCATTAATATTCCCTATACTATCAAGAGAAGATATTATTCCTTGGTTGATTGCTTTATTTTTTGTAAATAAAAGCATACAAGCTATAAAATCAAATATTAATGTTAACAGAAAACTAGTTGTTAATATTACATCATCTGGAGCTCTTATTTTAGCATTTAATTTATTGGCTTCAGTAATACAAAACTATTTTTCTAAGTTATTATTATAATTATCAATTTATCCTCCTTTTTAGGAGGATTTTTTTATCCATTTTTATAATCGTTTCATATATTATATTAAAGGTTATAAGTAGGAGGTGTAAAGTTGGAAGGTATATGTGTTTGTAACATTGCATCTAATTCACTTTCCTTTATAGACATAAATGATTATAAAGTGGGAACCTGCCCGATTACTTTAGGAGAATGCCCTTCAGGTCCTCATGGAATATGTCTATGGAGTAAATTTATAGTAACGGCTAATAGCTACAGTAATTCTATTTCTTTTGTTTCGATAAGAGATAAGAAAGAACAAAAGAATATTTATGTAGGTGCTCATCCTAGTGATGTAAAAGTGTATTTAAACAAAATATATGTTGTATGCGGAGAAAGTAATAGCCTAGCTATTTATGACTTAAATGAAGAGAAAATAATAAAAGAAATAGCTTTAGATTTATATCCTCACAGTATAGATATAAATAAGTGTGGCATGGCTGCTATAGTAAACATGCAATCTAATAAAATAAGTATAGTAGATTGTAATAAGGATATAAAGATAAAAGACATCTCAGTTGGCGAATTTCCAACAAAGTGTAGAATTACGGATGATTCAAAAGGTATAGTTGTCTGTGAAAGTTGTTTAGGTATGCATGTTCCAGGAAGTATAACTAAGTACGATATAGAAAATGAGAGTATAGGATACAAATATAAAGTAGGATATGGACCAGTAGATTTTTTTACAATTGAAGATAAGATATATGTTTCTAATTTTGAAGAAGGAAGCGTTAGTATAGTGGATTTAAAGCTTGAAAAATTAGAGAAGATTAGCTTAGGAGGAATGCCAAGAGGTATACTTTTAAATGGAGATAAATTATATATAGCAGACAATTTCAAAAATAAACTAATAGTTGTTGATTGTATTACAAAGAAATTAGAAAAAACCATAACTTTAGGAAATGAACCTAATGCTATGGTTTATTATAATCTATTGTATTAATGAATTAATTATTTTAGTATAAATTTCAGAAGAATTTTCTTTCCATTTAGAGCATAAGTCAATGGCCTGTTTTTTTGAACCTACGCTTAGTTTTAGATCAATTAATAAGGAGTTATTTTCTAATGCTTTTAGAGTTACTATAAAGGAGTTATTATCATCAGGTGTGTAATCACTATGAATGGTTAGCTCCTTTTTTATTGACTCCCTTTTTTCAACTATATAACTATCTAAAATTGCTATTTTTGATTTAGAAATTCTGTCTCCAAAAAAGGTTAAAACATTGTCCCCTTTATCAGTTAATTGGATAAAATGTTTTTCATTTATATATTGATATTCTATAAAACCAGACGTGTCTAAATCATCAATATATTGCTGGAGAGTAAAATAATTTATAAAGCTTGTTTCTAAAACTAAATCTGTTAATTGAGTTTTAGTTACTGGATATTTAATATTTTTTACTATATATAATAGGATAAGCTTGTTTTCAGCTAATTCCAAAGAATTTTCCTGCATATTAGTCCCTCCGATATATTGTGATTTTATTCAATTATAACACAAAATATTGGGAGAAGTAAGTAATGATTGGTTAAGAAATGTAATATAATTTATAAAATCCATAAATAGGTGGTGAGTATTTGAAAAGATTAATTATAAAAAGTACATTGTTAGTCACGATACTTTTATCCTTGATGTTAATTAGTATATTAATTTCTAGAAATAGTAACTCAGCTTCAGCAAATGTAAATAGTATGCCTATTTATAGGGTTGATAGGGAGGAGAAATGGGTTGCACTAACTTTTGATGTAAACTGGGCTGAAAGAGATTACCTAGAGGAGATATTAAGTGTATTAAAGAAAAATGATGTTAAAGCTACGTTTTTTGTTATGGGGAAGTGGGTTATATATCCTGAGGATAAATCGGATAAACTTCTTGCAATTAAAGAAGGAGGACACGAAATAGAAAATCACAGTTATGAGCATCCTGATTTTCAAAAGATAACTAAAGAGAGAATGAAGTCGGAAATAAACAAGACAGAAGAGATATTTAAGAAGTATGGTATAGAAAATAAGAAGATGTTTAGATGTCCTTCAGGATCTTATAATGAGGAAACATTGAAGGTTGCTGATGAGATGGGCTACAAAGTAGTTCAATGGGATGTTGATTCACTCGATTGGAAAGAAACTGGAGAAGAATATGAATATAGTAGAGTAATTAACAATGTAAAAAATGGCTCAATAGTTCTATTTCATAATAATGGTAAATATACACCGGCAAATTTAGATAAAATAATAAAAAATCTAAAAAATCAGGGATATGAATTTAAGAAAATTGAAGAAATTTTGTTTGAGAAAGATTATTTCATTAATGGAGAAGGTATACAAAAAAATAATTTATAAAATTTAACAATTGTTTATTGAAAAATTGAAAACTATTGTATTATAATTGATATATATAATTTCTTCCTATTATTGGCTATTGATGAAATATATTAAAAACTAATGGAGAGAGGGGTAAAGATGGACAATTTAATGTTAAATAATAAGATTTGTTTAGAAGGCAGGGTTGCTTCAAATCTAGATTTTTCTCATGAAATGTATGGGGAGGGTTTTTACAGCTTTGACCTAGAAGTTCAAAGACTTTCTGATTCAGTGGATATTTTAAGTATAACAGTTTCTGAAAGATTATTAACAGACCTAGAGTTAAACCTAGGAGCAGATATAGTGGTTGAGGGACAACTAAGAAGTTATAATAAATTTGTAGATGGATCTAATAGATTAATATTAACGGTATTTGCAAGAAATATAGTTCCTTGTGAAGAAAAAAGCAAAAACCCTAACGAAATATTTTTAGATGGTTATGTATGTAAGGAACCAGTTTATAGGACAACACCTTTTGGTAGAGAAATTGCGGATGTGTTGTTAGCTGTTAATAGAGCATATAATAAATCAGACTATATACCAACTATAGCCTGGGGAAGAAATTCGAGATTCTGCCAAAGCTTAGAGGTAGGAGATAACATAAGAATATGGGGAAGGCTTCAAAGCAGAGAATATCAGAAAAAGATATCTGAAAATGAAATCGTGAGAAAAGTTGCATATGAGGTTTCTATATCAAAAATGGAGAAAGTTGATAAAGAAGAATCCTATGACTCACAAGAAGAAAATAAAGATGCATCTTTTGGTGCGTAAAAAAAGGCTAGATTTTCTAGCCTTTCTTTTATGTAGATTATTTTCTAAGATCATCAAGTAACTGAGTCTTATTTTTTGT
Organism: Clostridium sp. UBA1652; assembly: GCF_002320975.1. Classification (NCBI taxonomy): domain Bacteria; kingdom Bacillati; phylum Bacillota; class Clostridia; order Eubacteriales; family Clostridiaceae; genus Clostridium; species Clostridium sp. UBA1652. The sequence continues at coordinate 63,282 of NZ_DCLI01000066.1, read as the reverse complement.
TTTATCATCAACATATTTTATTATTTTTGCTGGAGTACCTGCTACAACAACACCAGAAGGAACATCATCAACAACTACTGAACCAGCAGCTACAACTGAACCTTTACCGATTTTAATTCCTTCAAGAATTACAGCATTAGCCCCTATTAATACATCATCCTCAATTACACATGGCTCTTTTGAAGGCGGTTCTAAAACACCTGCAACAACTGCGCCAGCGCCTAGATGTACTCTTTTACCAAGTTGTCCTCTAGCACCAACAACTGCATTCATGTCTACCATAGTACCTTCGCCTATTTCAGCTCCGATATTAATTACGGCACCCATCATAATTACAGCATTTTTAGCTATTGTAACCTTATCTCTTATTATTGCACCTGGCTCAATTCTAGCATCTACATCTAAAAGATTTAACATAGGAATAGCAGAATTTCTTCTATCATTTTCAACTCTAAAATGTTTAATCTTATGTTTGTTGTCTAAAATAAGCTTGGTTATCTCATCACTTTCTCCAAAAAGTATAAAGAATTCACCAGTGCCATACCATTCAATGCTTCCCATATCGCAACCATTAAGGTCTCCATTAACATAAACCTTAACAGGAGTAGACTTCTTAGATTCCTTTATGAATCTAGCTATTTCGTATGGATCAGTAAAATTATAGCTCATTTTATCACCCTTTCAAAAATATTACCATGTTTTGCATGGTATAATAAATAATTATAAACAAAAAAAGCCATACTTTAAAGGGGTAAAGTGGATTTAATTTGATTTTATTAAAATATTAAAGAATAAAGGAGAAATAATATGAAATTAGATAAAGGAATGATACAAGTATATACAGGTGATGGAAAAGGAAAAACCACTGCAGCTATAGGGCAAGGTATTAGAGCTTATGGTAACGGGCTAAGGGTAGTTATGATTCAATTTCTTAAAAGCAATGAAACTGGAGAGTTAAATGTATTAAAAAATCTTGGAGACAATTTCAAACTTGTAAGATTAGAAACAAAGAGAGGTTTTGTATGGACTCTTAAAACTGATGAGATAGAAGAGTTGAAAAAAGAGGTAATTGAGGAGTATAATTATGCAAAAGAAGTATTAGCTAATGATTCATGTGATGTATTAATCCTGGATGAAGTTATGGGAGTACTTAAAAATAATTTTTTAAGTGAAGATGATGTTTTAGAACTTATTAAATCAAAACAAAATCATGTTGAAATAATATTAACGGGAAGAAATGTACCAGAAAAAATTGCGGGTTATGCAGATTTAATAACAGAGATGAAAGAAGTTAAACATTATTTTTCAAAAGGGGTAAATGCAAGAAGGGGGATAGAGTATTAATGAATAGAAATGTAAGTAAAATAGAGATATCAGGTATAAGAAAGTTTTTTAATTTAGTAAATGAAGTACCAGATGCAATATCTTTAACTTTGGGACAACCTGATTTTAAAACTCCAGAAAGTATAAAAAATGGAGTTATACAAGCCATAAAGGAAGATAAAACAGAATACACATCTAATGCAGGAATATTACCTTTAAGAGAAGAAATAACAAGGTATCTAGAGACTTTAGGAATAAATTATAATAGCGATGAAGTATGTATAACTATTGGAGGAAGTGAAGGGCTATATTCAGTTCTATCTGCTGTTGTAGATAAGGGGGATAAGGTATTAGTTCCATCAATAGGCTATCCTGCTTATGAAAGTATAGTAACAGTAATAGAGGGTGAAGTTATAAATTATAATCTCAATGAGGACTTTACACTAGATTTTTTTGATATTGAAGATAAAATAATAAAACATGATATAAAAATAATGGTACTTTCATATCCATCTAATCCCACTGGAGCATTATTATCTAAAGAAGACAGAGATAGATTAGCTGATATAATAAGAAAATACAACATAGTGGTTATTACTGATGAGATATATGGGTCATTAAGTTATGATGAATATTATTCTATAGCACAAATAGAAGATATAAAAGAAAATATAATTTATGTAAGTGGATTCTCAAAGATGTTTTCTATGACGGGATTAAGACTAGGATATATATGTACAACTAATAATTTCATGAAAGAGATTATGAAGGTTCATCAGTATAATGTATCTTGTGCACCTTCTATAATTCAATGGGGGGTTTTTAATGGTTTTAGAGAAGCTTTAAAAAATTTAGAAATTATGAAAAAAACATTTGTTGAGAGAAGAGATTTTGTGTATAATAGATTTGTTGAGATGAATATAGATGTTATTCTTCCAAAGGGAGCTTTTTACATATTCCCATCTATTGAAAGCTTAAACATATCTTCACAAGAATTTTGTAGAAGGTTGCTTTTTGAAAGAAAAGTTGCGTGTGTTCCTGGAAATGCTTTCGGCAAAGGTGGCGATAAATATTTTAGGATTAGCTATTGCTATTCAAAAGAAAATTTATCTAAAGCTTTGGATATAATAGAAGATTTTATTTTAGAATTAAAATCTTAAAGCTTTGCTTTAAGATTTTTTTTGATTAATATGTGAAAATTAGTATTTAGTTTGAAAAATAGCAAAGGTAGCTTAAGGATTATGATAATTAAATAATGATTATTATGTGTATTTTATATAGAATTATGAGGAATACTAGATATGTAATTATAAAAAGTTACTAATAAATCATATTTTCTCATTGAAAGTTTTAATATTTATTCTAAAATATTAAAACTTAGTAATTTTATATTGATTATTATTAAATTATCATCAAATGGATTGAAATTACCCATTGAAAAATATGAAACTAAAAATAAGATAAAGTGTTTGAAAAGCATGCATATACAATCAGTGTAACGATTACAAACGCCTTTGAAATACATATTAAATAGTTAAAAAACCATTTGTTAATTTGATAATATATTAATATTTATAAATTAATATTAAGATAGTGTATTGACATTTTGGTTTTGTGTAATATAATAAATATAATTAAAAAAATACTTATTAAATTATTTAAAAGCTTGTATTAAAATTAGTAAATTATTAATGATATTAGAGAGATACTGATTAAATATGTTTTAATGTAGGCTAATCAAAGATATTATGTATATAATGTTTTTGGTTAACCTATTTATATGTATGTGTCTATTAGTTGTGGGGTGATGATAGTAGAATTGATATTTCATTATATTTAAGTAAATTTTAACGAAATTCATTTATCTTAATAAACTACATATAGAATAATAAGTGCTTTCATATAAACTGGTGCAAGAAAAAAATTTGAGGGGGTATAATAATGAAAAAAAGACTAGTTTCAATTTTAAGTACTGTAGTCGCAGCTACTGTTTTACTAACTGCATGTGGTACAAAAAAGACTACAGATGACTCATCAGCAAAGGCTGATGCAACACAAATCCTTAATCTTATAGGATATGACTATTCATCACTTGACCCAAACATAGGAACTGATTCAGAAAGTGCTACAACGGCAAAAAACGTTTATGAAGGACTTTATAGAGAAGTAGAGGAAAATGGGGTTCAAAAATCTGTTCCTGCAGTTGCAGAGTCTATGGATAAGAATGCAGATGGGACAGTGTATACTTTCCATTTAAGAAAAGATGCTAAGTGGTCAGATGGAAAACCTGTTACAGCAGATCAATTCGTTTATTCTTGGAAAAGATTATTAGATCCTAAGGTTGCATCACCATATTCTGACTTTATAGATATGGTAAAAGGTGCTAAAGAGTACAGAACTGGTGCAGATAAGACTGGTGATGGAGTAGGAGTTAAAGCAGTTGATGAATATACTTTTGAAGTTACTTTAAGCGAGCCAAGTGGATACTTTGAAAAAGTATTGTCATTCTCTAACTTAGCACCAGTAAGAAAAGACCTAGTTGAGGCTCAAGGAGATCAATTTGGTACTGACTACAAGACAATGGTATATAATGGACCATTCGTAGTAAGCGAATATCAAAAAGGTTCAAAAATAGTTTATACTAAAAATGACCAATATTGGGATAAAGATAATGTTAAATTAACACAAGCTAATGGTATAATATATCAAGAACCTTCTGTTGGAACAAAAATGTTTGAGAACAAAGAAATAGATGTAGTTGGAGCATCTGGAGATGATTTGGTTAAATTAAACGCAGATGCTAAATCTGGAAAAATTGATGTTATAAATGGATATTCACCATCAGTATTCTATACACAATTTAATGTAAAAAATGAAATATTAAAAAATGCTAAGGTAAGAAGAGCAATGTCACTTACTATAAACAGAAAAGAATTCTTAGATGTTGTTTACAAAAGATTTGTACCAGCTGAAGGTCTTGTAGCAAAAGCTGTAAGTATAAATGACAAGGAATATAGAGATCAAGTAGATGAACCTCTAAAAGCTTTAGCAGATTCAACTAAAGATCCTAAGGCTTTATATGAAGAAGGTTTAAAAGAAATAAATGTGGATCCATCAAAAGCAAGTGTTAAAATTTTATTTGGACCTAAAACAGCAAGATCTCAGCTTATTGGTGAGTACTTACAAAAGAATTGGAAAGATAAGTTAGGTTTAGATGTTCAACTTAATTTCTCAGTAGATGGACCATCATACTTCAAAGACAGAAATGCTGGAAAATATGACTTGGTAATTGGTGGATGGAGTTCAGACTATGATGATGTTTCAAGTTTCTTTGGAATATATACTACTGGAAGCGGTAATAATACTGGTAACTATAGTAACGCTAAATATGATGAATTAGTTAAACAAGCCGATAGAGAAATGGATCAAGCTAAGAGAACAGATTTATACAAAGCAGCAGAAAAAATTGCTGTAGTAGAAGATCCAGCTTTAGCACCACTTTATTATCAGGATGTTAACTCATTCACTCAAAAGTATCTTAAAGGATATTATGTACCTCACTTTAATGGATACTATGATTTAAAACCAGTATATATATCAGGGAAATAATTAATTGTTAAAAATTCTACAACAGGTATAGCACACCTGTTGTAGTTTGCTTTAAAGAGGAGGGTTCCAAGAATTGACTAAATATATAGTAAAAAGAATCGGAATGATGATTTTGACTCTTTTTATAATAGCAACATTAACATTTTTCTTAATTAATGCTATACCTGGTAAACCATTGGCTAATGCAGCTAAAGCTTTGCCACCAGAAGTACAAGCAACTTTTGAAAAGAAATATGGACTTGATCAACCTGTAATGGTTAGGTATCAAAAATATATAACAGGTCTTGTTACAGGAGATATGGGCATATCTATACAATACAAAGGTAAAGAAGTTACTCAAATAATTAAAGAACAATTTCCAGCATCTTTAAGATTAGGAATACAATCTATGATCATATCGACTATAATTGGTATAATCTTTGGTATAATAGCAGCATTTAAGAGAAATAAATGGCAAGACCATGTGATAATGTTCTTCTCAACATTACTAATATCAATACCTGGTTTAGTAGCGGGTTTGCTTTTACTTTTATATTTTGGAGGAAAGGGTGGTTTGCCGACAGTAGGATGGTATAACTCAACTCAAAGTTTTTTTCAAGGGTTTAAATACACCATACTTCCTTCGTTAGCTCTGAGTTTAGGGGCTATAGCAAGTAATGCTAGATTTATGAAATCATCAGTTATGGATGTTATGAATCAAGATTATATTCTAACAGCTCAAGCTAAAGGTCTGGATAGATTTAAAATAGTTTGGAGACATATAATTAGAAACTCAATGGTTCCTATGGTAACACTACTGGCTCCAAGATTTGCAGCTGTAATAACAGGATCAATACTTATAGAAAAATTATTCTCTATTCCTGGTATAGGAGGAGAACTTTTAGGTGCTATAACAAATAGAGACTATTCAGTAGTGATGTCACTTACTGTTTTTTTTGCAACCATTTATATAATATCTTTATTGATAGTTGATATATGTTATGTATTACTTGATCCTAGAATAAGACTTAGTGGATCGAAAGGGTAGGAGGAAGCTATGGCGATAAAAGACAGATTTACTTTAATAGGTATTAATAATGATGAGGCTAATGAAATTAGAAGACCTACCTTAAATTATTGGCAAGATGCTTGGAGAAGGTTAAAACAAAATAAGTTGTCTATGATATTTCTCTTCGTTTTAATTGCAATAATATTTTTTGTGTTATTCGGGACTAAGATTTCTAGTCATGGAATTAATGATCAAGACTATAGTGTTATGAATCAAGGACCAAGTTCTACATATTGGTTTGGTACTGATGCGTTAGGTAGAGATATGTTTGCAAGAGTTTGGGCTGGTGGTAGAGTTTCTTTATCCATAGGTATAATTGGGATGTTGATTGAATTATTGATTGGCTGCTTATATGGAGCTATATCAGGTTATTTAGGTGGAAAAGTTGACAATGTAATGATGAGAATAGTTGAAGTTCTTTCTTCAGTGCCATATGAAATATTAGTTATGTTATTTTTAGTTGTACTCCCAAAGGGAACAGGCACATTGATATTAGCTCTTTGTATTACTGGTTGGTTAGGGCTTGCTAGAATGATTAGAGGTCAAGTCATGCAACTTAAAGAATCAGAATATGTATTAGCATCAAGAGCACTAGGACAAGGACCATTAAAAATAGTCTTAAAACATTTATTACCAAACACAATCAGTACAATAATTGTTTACATGACAATGGACGTTCCAGCCTTAATATTTGCTGAGGCATATTTAGGATTCTTAGGACTTGGAGTTCAAGCACCAAATACAAGTTGGGGAGTGTTAATATCACAAGCCCAATCGACCTTCCAATATTACCCACATCAAATGTGGTTCCCAGCTGGAGTACTTTGCTTAACTGCATTATCCTTTAATCTTGTAGGTGAAGGATTAAGAGATGCTCTAGATCCAAAATTGCGTCAATAGGAGGGTTGGAAATGACAAAAATATTAGATGTTAGAAATTTAAAGGTTTCATATAAGACTTATGCTGGTGTTGTTCAATCAGTTAGAGGTGTAAACTTTCATTTAAATGAGGGAGAAACTTTAGCTATAGTAGGAGAATCTGGATGTGGTAAAACTGTTACTTCTAAAGCTCTTATGAAATTGATTCAAACTCCACCAGGAATTATAGATGAGAAATCAGAAGTAATAATAAATGGGAAAAATATTTTAAAGTTATCTGAAAAAGAATTGACTAAGATTAGAGGAAAAGAAATAGGGATGATATTTCAAGACCCTATGACTTCTTTAAATCCAACAATGACTATAGGAAACCAAATTGCAGAAACAATAATGATACATAAGAATATAGGAAAAAAAGAAGCTTTCGAAGAAGCTATTAAAATGTTGAAAATAGTAAGTATACCAAATGCTGAAAAAAGAGCTCGTCAATATCCACATCAATTTTCAGGTGGAATGAGACAAAGAGCTATGATAGCAATAGCTTTATCATGTAATCCTAACATATTAGTAGCAGATGAACCAACAACTGCACTAGATGTTACTATACAAGCCCAAATAATGGACTTAATAAAAGACTTACAAAATCAATTTAAAACAGCAGTTATACTTGTAACGCATGACCTTGGAGTTGTAGCTGATGTAGCTGATAAAATACAAGTAATGTATGCAGGAACTATTATTGAAAGAGGTACTGTAGATGAAATATTCTACAATGCAAAACATCCTTACACATGGGCGCTTTTAAAGTCAGTTCCAAGACTTGATACAGGGCATAAAGAAACACTTTATTCTTTGAAAGGAACTCCCCCAGACTTAATTAATCCTCCAGTGGGTTGTCCTTTTGCAGCAAGATGTGAGCATTGTATGAAAGTATGTAGAGAAGAAAATCCGGAAATTACCATACTAAGTGATACTCATGAAGTTTCATGTTGGCTTCAACATCCAGAAGCGCCAAAGATGAAAAGTCCAATAGGAGGGTTAATAAATGAGTCAGAAAGAAGATAAAGTATTTGTAGAAGTAAAAAACTTAAAAAAATACTTTGAAGTTGGTCGTAAAGCTACTTTAAAAGCTGTTGATGATGTAAGTTTTCAGATAAAAAAAGGTGAAACATTAGGTCTTGTTGGAGAATCAGGATGTGGTAAAACAACTTGTGGAAGAACTGTTATGGGACTATATGATGCAACAGGAGGAGAAGTTACTTTAGATGGAATAAAAGTTCACTCTCTTAAAGGTAAGAATAAAAAAGCTTTTGCAAGAAGAGCTCAGATAATATTCCAAGATCCATATGCATCATTGAATCCAAGAATGACTGTTTCTGATATTATTGGTGAAGGAATAGATATTCACAACCTTTATAAAGGTGAAGCAAAGACAAATAGAATATATGAATTACTACAAATGGTGGGCTTAAATAAAGAGCATGCTTCAAGATTCCCACATGAATTTTCAGGTGGACAAAGACAAAGAATTGGTATAGCTAGAGCTTTAGCTATAGAACCAGAATTTATAGTATGTGATGAGCCTATATCTGCACTTGATGTTTCAATACAAGCACAAATAGTAAATTTACTAATTGAACTTCAAAATAAGTTAGGATTGACATATTTATTTATAGCTCATGATCTTTCAATGGTAAGACATATTTCTGATAGAGTTGGAGTAATGTATTTAGGAAAAATGGTTGAACTTGCACCAAGTTTAGAGTTGTATGAAAAACCACTGCACCCATATACAAAAGCACTAATGTCAGCAATTCCGTTACCAGATCCTGAAACTAGTAGGAATAAAAAAAGAATTCTTCTAGAAGGGGATATATCAAGTCCTATAAATCCTAAACCTGGCTGTAGATTTGCAAGTAGATGCAAATATGCTAAACAGGAATGTCTTGAAGTTACGCCTGAATTTAGAGAAATATCTAAAGGGCATTTTGTAGCATGCCATATAGTATAGTTATTTTGCTACAAAAGAGTTGTTTTTCAAAATTTTTGGAAAGCAACTCTTTTTGTACCTCTAATATATAAAAAATAAACTAATTATAAAATATATTACAGAAAATATGTGTAATAGAAAAGACGAATAGTTTAAAACATTAGTCTTAGACCTTTGACAAGATGAATATTTTCAACGAGAAAAATATCCACAAAGTAAAACCACCAGCTGTGCTGGTAGATATTTATTTTATGCTTTTAAAAAAATAGTGGCTGTCGTACAGTAGTTTTAACTACTAATTCGACAGCCACTTGATCTTCTTAAAATTTAAGATTTATAACATCATCCATATCATATAATCCTGCTTCAGAAATTGTAGCCATATATTCACAAGCTTTTAATGCACCTACTGCAAAAACTTCTCTTGAGATAGCTTTGTGAGTTAGTTCAATAACTTCTCCAGCACCAGCAAAAATAACTTCATGATCACCAACAATTCCGCCGCCTCTAACAGCATGTATTCCGATTTCTGTATGCTCTCTTTTAGCAATTCCTTCTCTTCCATGAACAAACTTAGTTTCTTCACTGATTGATTTTTTTATAGTATCTGCTAAAAGAACAGCTGTACCAGATGGCGAGTCTAATTTCTGATTATGATGTTTTTCAACTATTTCTATGTCATAGTTATTATATAAAAATGGAGTTATTTTTCTTAATAGATTATTAATAAGGTTTATACCCACACTCATATTACCTGAGCGGAAAAGAGGAATTAAATTTGATGTTTCATCTATTAAATTTAAATCTTCTTGAGTAAAACCTGTAGAACATATTACAATAGGTTTTTTTGTTTTTTTAGAAAAGTCTAATAAACTTTTTAAAGCAGCTGCAGAAGAGAAATCTAATAGTACATCATAATCTACAGTACAGTCCTCTAAAGAAGTAAATACAGGATAATCTAGTTCATTAGTTTTGAACCTATCAATTCCAGCAACAATCTTTAAAGTATTAAAGTTTAGAGCGGTAGAAGATATAACTTTACCCATTCTACCTGAACAACCATGTAATAAAACTTTAATCATAATCTTCCTCCTATTTCATTAGTTTGTATTTTGATAATACATTTATAAGTGTGTTTTTATTGATGTCTTCCATTTCATAAAGAGGAAGTCTTAAATCTCCAACATTCATATTCATTAAGTTTAAAGCTGTTTTTACTGGAATAGGATTTGTTTCAATAAAAAGAGTATTAATTAATTCTAAATATTCAAGTTGAAGGTTCATAGAAGCATTAACATTACCGTCAAAATAATTGGTACAAATGTCATGAATTACTTTAGGGATAATATTTGATGCTACAGAAATGACCCCTTTTCCCCCTAGAGATAATATAGGAACAATTTGATCATCATTTCCTGAGTAAATGTCAATTTTGTCTTTTAGCTTGGAGGCAATTAGAGCAATTTGGCTAATATCACCAGATGCTTCCTTAACTGCCTTGATATTGTCAAGTTCAATTAGTGCTTCTAAAGATTTTGGAGTAATGTTCATACCTGTTCTTGATGGAACATTATAAACAACTATTGGAATTGATACTTCATCATTTATAGCTTTAAAATGATGATAGAGTCCTTTTAGAGAAGTCTTGTTATAATAAGGATTAATTATAAGAAGACCATCGACTCCAATTGATTCAGCCCATTTACTCATGTCTATAGAAGTTTTTGTGCTGTTGGTACCTGTACCAGCTATAACTGGTATACGTCCATTTACAGTATCTACTGTGAATTTTATAGCATCTTTTTTTTCACTTTCGCTCATAGTTGATGCTTCACCAGTAGTTCCACATATTATTATGGCATCTGTTCCTTCAGAAATCTGCCATTCTATTAGTTCTCTTAACTTATGAAAATTTACCCCTGATTCATTAAATGGAGTAACAAGAGCAACGCCTGCACCTGTAAAAATAGACATAAATTAAACCTCCGATTTTATTTTTCTTTTGATATAATTAATTCTGCTATTTGAATAGCGTTTAAAGCGGCTCCTTTTCTTATATTATCAGCAACTACCCATAAGTTTAATCCGTTGTCTATGGAGAAATCTCGTCTTATTCTTCCAACATAAACATCATCTTTGCCACTGATTTCTAGAGCCGTAGGATATTGTAACTCTTTAATATTATCATATACAGTTATTCCTGTTGAGTTGCTTAATAAAGAAAATATATCTTCTATCTTAAATTCATTTTCAAGTTCAACATTTATACTTTCTGAATGAGAATTTAAAACAGGAACTCTTACTGTAGTTGCAGTAATTTTTAGATCTTGATTATGAAGTATTTTTTTAGTTTCTTCGATCATTTTTATTTCCTCTTTAGTGTACCCATTATCTGTGAATACATCTATATGAGGAAGTACATTACCTGCTATAGGATAAGGGAACTTCTTTGGAGCTTCACCTTTTAATCCATCCTCTAAATCTTTAATTCCTTGTATTCCTGCACCAGAAACTGCTTGATAGGTTGAATAAATAATTCTTTTTATTCCATATTTATCATAAAGAGGCTTTAAAGCCACAACTGCCTGAATTGTTGAACAGTTAGGATTTGCTATTATTCCTTTGTTCCAATCTATATCTTCTGGATTTACCTCTGGTACTACTAGTGGCACCTCAGGATTCATTCTCCATGCACTTGAATTATCAATTACTACAGCCCCATATTTAGAGAAAATTGGAGCAAACTCTAATGAAGTGTCTCCACCAGCTGAAAATAGAGCGAAGTCTATTTTTTTGCCTTTAATATTTTCTTCTCTTGTAGCTTCTACAAGGATATCTTGTCCTTTAAATTTTAATGCTTTACCCTCACTTCTTTCAGAAGCAAACAAGTAAAGTTCTTTCACTGGAAAGTTCCTCTCTTGAAGAATTTCTAAAAATTTTCTGCCTACGTTTCCAGTAGCCCCAACTATTGCCACGTTATACAAAATAATCCCCTCCTAAAAATAAATAAAATGACTTTACTAATCATTATAATCCTAATATAGAGAAAAGTATATTAAATATCAAGGTTTTTGAACAAATAATAGCAGTGATATGAATAATTTTTGTCTCTTAAAGAAAAAATATAAGGTGAAATACTTTTTATAGGGGGTTAATTATGAGTAAAACACCTTTGAAAAAAATAATAAAGTCAAAGATTAAAAACAATAAAGAATTAACTGATGTAGAAAAATTGAGAGAAAAACTAAAATATGAAATTGCAGAAGAACTAGGTTTAAAAGATAAGGTAGATGAATTTGGATGGGGAGGACTTACAGCAGAGGAGACAGGAAGAATAGGTGGAATTATGACTAAACGTAAAAAAACTCTTAAAATCCCAAGTAATGATGAAATATTAGGTAGAAAATAGGTTGACTTATTCAACTTAAATCTATAATATATTTTAGTAAGATTTACTGTGGGGGAACTATATTATGGAATGTTATAAAGATTTGTCTTATCTATATGATAAACTCATATATGATGATATAAATTATAAAGAAATATCAAACTACATAATTAATAAATATAAACAATATTCTAGTGAAAATTTATTGTATTTGGATTTAGCTTGTGGTACAGGTAATATATCAGTTCATTTAGCTAAGTATTTTAAAGATACCTTTTTAGTAGACTTATCTGAAGATATGCTTATTGAAGCTAGTGATAAGATGAGGAAGGAAAAAGTTAAGTTTAAAATTTTATGCCAAGATATGACTGAGTTAAATTTAAATAGAAAATTTAATTTAATTACCTGCGTATTGGATTCAACTAACTACATTTTAGAGAAAAACGAGTTAATAAGTTATTTCAGAGGAGTATATAATCATTTAGATAATGGAGGAGTATTTATATTTGATATTAATTCATCTTATAAAATTAAGACGATATTAGGAGATAATATATACTCTTATAATACTGAAGAGATATTTTATACTTGGGAAAACTCTCTAGAAGATGATATTGTTGATATGTATTTAACCTTTTTTGTAAAAGAGGGGGAACTATATAGAAGGTTTGAGGAACATCATACAGAAAGAGCTTATGATGAGAAGGAACTAGAGAGTATACTTAGAGATTCTGGTTTTGAGATCATGGAGAAACATGATGGCTATAGTGATGAACCTGTAAGTGAAAAAAGCGAAAGAATAGTTTATATTGTTAGAAAATAGGAGGATTAACATGGAAGATAGAATTATAAGAGCTACTGCTAAAGGTGGCATGATAAGAATAATTGCTGGAGAAACTACAAATCTTGTTAGTGAAGGTGCAAGATTACATGAGTGTACTCCTACAGCAGCATCAGCCTTAGGACGAATGCTTAGTGCTGGGGCCCTTATGGGAACTATGTTAAAGTCAGATAAAGAAGTCTTGACAATTCAAATAAAAGGTGGCGGAGAGGCTAAAGGAGTTACTGTCACTGCATATAACGATGGAAGTGTTAAAGGATTTATTGGAAATCCTTTTGTTAATCCACTTTTAAAAGCTAATGGAAAATTAGATGTAGGTGGAGCCATAGGAACTAATGGAAATTTGACAGTTATAAAAGATTTAGGACTTAAAGATCCTTACATAGGACAAGTTCCTATAGCTACAGGAGAGATTGCAGAAGACTTATCATATTACTTTACAGTTTCAGAGCAAACTCCATCAGCAGTTGCATTAGGAGTTCTTGTAGATGTAGATTATAGTATAAAAGCTGCTGGAGGATTTATAATTCAGATGATGCCAGGAGCAGATGAGTTTTTAGCAGATATACTTATGTATAGATTAGAAGAAACACCTTCTGTAACTACAATGATGACTCAAGGAAAAACTATAGAAGATATAATCAAATATATATTTGAAGATATGGACTTAGTTATTCACGAAACATTACATCCTAAGTATAATTGTAATTGTTCGAGAGATCGTATGGAAAAAGCTTTAATAAGCATAGGTAGAAAAGATTTAACTGAAATATATGAAGAAGGAAAAGAAGAAGAAATTATATGTCACTTCTGTAATACTTCATATAAGTTTACTAATGAAGAGGTTGGGGAACTATTAAAGAGAATATAATCAAAAAGCCAGAAGAAAACAATCCAAGCATTGTTTTCTTCTGGCTTTAATTATTTATGAAGAATAAAAAATCCTATGCTAAAATTTCTAGCATAGGATTCTAATTGGAGGCACCATCCGGATTTGAACCGGAGATAAAGGTTTTGCAGACCTCTGCCTTACCGCTTGGCTATGGCGCCATAAAAACAACTACAAAGCTATTATATGCACTTCAAATTACATTGTCAACAAAAACTATAAAAAAATAGAATAAACTTAAAAAAATATTAATATAAATTACAAAATAATCGAGAAGAAGGATGAGAGGTGGAGTTAGCAAAGATATTGATTTTATCTATAATAGGAGAGGCTATTTGGGAGACACTTAAGATGTTTTGGCAAGAAGGGAAGATATCTAAAGATAGAATAGGAGCTTTGGTTGTCTGTATAATAATTGTATGGAGTACTGATTTAGATATCATGACAACACTAGGAATTCCAGTGAGGGACAAAATAATAGGAATATTATTAACAGGAATACTGATAAGCAGAGGTTCTAATTTTATTCACGATCTATTTAGTTCAGTAAATAACATAAGTAAAAAGTAAATATAAATAATAAAAGTTGGGAAAGGAAACTTATCCCAACTTTTATTTTATAACATAAAATTATATTCAACAAAAATGTTCTTTATACGTACTATATTATAGAAATTAGTATAAAGTGAAAATTGATCCTCTATCTATTAATGGTCCATTATATAAATATACTGGTTCAACATGATGTTTTGTTAAAAACTTTTTAATTTCATTACCTTGAGGGTGAAAATCTAAATTGCCATAGAAAGCTAATTTATTTTCCTCAATTAGTCCAGTACAACCGCCTATAAAACCATAATCTAATCCTGGAAGCTCTATATTTCCTGGATTTATGAGAAGTATGTCAAAGTCATAAGACGATAGTTTGTTATAGATCCCTTTATCAGATGTAATAAGAGCTCTTTCGTTAACTATAACTGTAGAACATTTTGTATAACCTTGATTAACATTAATATTTATTTTATTTTTAGCTAAGTCTAGAAGTTTTTTATCAGAGTTATCTAAAGTGTGGATAAAAAAGTTTTTCATAAACAAACAGTTTAAAGGGATATCAAAAGGATAGTTAGATTTAAGAGAGTTTGTTGAATATTCAAAAGATACACCCAAGTTATTGATTTCATCTATAAAACTTTTATCTATGTCTTTGCTTACAATTAATGAAATATCTTGTTCATTAATTAAGGTTAGTTGTATATCTGGATGTCCATTTATGGCAGGATATAAATTGGTGTTTTTAGGCACAAGTATAATTTTATCAACATATTTAGATAAATTTTTATGTTCTTCTACAGAGATTCTATAGTCGACAAAAGCTAGCTTCATAATACTCACTTCCTTATTTGGTAGTCAATTAAAGAATAATATTTTTGAAGTAAATAGGCAACAGTATTGTCGATAAATGAAAATTTATTTACTGTATATGCTACAAAAATTTATACATACTATATGTAAGAAGGGAGTGAAATTCATGCTTGTTCTTTCTTTAGCATATGATGGTGAAATGAATTTTATTCAAGATATACAAGAAGTTAGAGCCCTTTTTAAAGAAAAAAATATTAAAATAGGTGTTTCTGAGAGTCTAGAGGGAAATACACATTTTATAAAAGTGTTTTGCGATGAAGAAAATAATGATAAGATAAAAAGCATTGTTCATTTATATATGAGTAATATACTTTATAAATTAGTGGTAGATACCTATAAAAGTAAGGCTTTATTTGAATATTTAACAGATACTTTTTTCTTTTTAAAACATGACGAAATACTTGAAGTAGAAGATAGAATAATGAAAACCCTAAAAGGTGAAGAGATGATAAAGGATGAAAATTCTATATACTGCTGTAATAGAATCAACAATGTAGTTGAGAAAATTAGAGCTTGTATGGAAGAAAATAATAACATCAATATTAATGGATTTATAACTTTTAGAATGAAAGAAATAGCACAAGATATTGAAAGTGTTATAGATAAAATAGTTGAGAAGTATTTAGTTGAAAAAGAGTATAAAGAGTTTATAAAACTTTTAAAATATTTTGTGGATATACAAGAAAGTAAAATAGAAGAAATAAACTTAGTAATAGAGGGAGAAGGTTCATACAAGATTAGAGATGCTTATGGGAATGATATATATTATGACTTTTTAAAAGAAATAGGAGATTTGAAAGTTGGAAGTAAGGTTAATATGGAAGACGTAATTATTAGTGGGCTCATTACAAACTCTCCTAAAAGAATCATAATTCATAAGCAAGAAAATTGTTCAAACAAAGAATTTATTGATACAATAGTAAATGTATTTGGAGAACGAGTATCTTATTGTGATAAATGCTCTGTATGTGTTTCAAGTAAAATAAAAATATAAACAATAAAAACCTTGACAAAACAAAAATATCATAATATAATTTGTTAAGTAAAGAAGAAACAGCCGTTTCTCACCTTACAGCATTGCTAGTTAGGTTATTTATCCCGTAAATATTTTTGTTTGGATAAAAAGGACGGCTATCAAGTCGTCCTTTTATTGTGTTTAGGGATGTATTATCGGAGGTGAATAATATTAATAAAAATTTTGCTGTTAATGAAGAAATAAGAGATAGAGAAATTAGAGTTATTGCAGATGATGGTGAACAACTTGGCGTAATAGCTACTAAAGAAGCTCTAAGGATTGCAGAAGAAAAGGAATTGGATTTAGTTATGATATCTCCAGGAGCAAAACCTCCTGTGTGCAAAATCATGGATTATGGCAAGTACATTTACGAACAATCTAAAAAAGACAAAGAAGCAAAAAAGAAGCAAAAAGTTATTAATTTAAAAGAGATAAGAGTTAGTCCTAAAATCGAAGAACACGACGTTTTAATAAAATCTAATAACGCACGTAAGTTCTTAGAAGAAGGGGACAAAGTAAAAATTACCGTTAGATTCAGAGGAAGAGAAGCAGAATATTCACATGTAGGAAGAAAGATTTTAGATAATTTTTATTCAAGATTAGAAGACTTATGTGTGATAGAAAAAGCAGCAAAGTTAGAAGGGCGTAATATGATAATGATTTTAGCGCCTAAAAAAGCTTAACTTGAGAGGAGGATTTTATCATGCCAAAAATGAAAACTCATAGAGGTGCAGCAAAGAGATTTAGAAAGACTGGAACTGGAAAACTTAAGAGAGCTAAAGCTTTTAAAAGCCATATCTTAACTAAGAAAAGTTCAAAGAGAAAAAGAAACTTAAGAAAAGCTGCATATGTGTCAACAGCACAAGAAAAAGCAATGAAGAAATTATTACCATATCTATAATAGAGTAGATCGTAGGAGGTTAAGAACATGGCAAGAGTTAAAAGAGCTGTCAATGCTCGTAAGAATCATAAGAAAGTCTTAAAACTTGCAAAAGGTTATTATGGTGGAAAAAGCAGATTATTTAGAACAGCTAATGAAACAGTTATAAGAGCATTAAGAAATGCTTACGTTGGTAGAAGATTAAAGAAGAGAGATTTTAGAAGACTTTGGATAGCAAGAATAAATGCTGCTACAAGAATAAATGGTCTTTCTTATTCAAAATTCATGAACGGAATAAAGTTAGCTGGTATTGATATAAATAGAAAAATGTTATCAGAAATTGCTATTAATGATCCTAAAGCATTCACTGAATTAGTTGAAGTTGCTAAAAGTCAAATAAATGCATAACAAAGGAATGTGACTTAGGTCGCATTTTTTTGTTATGTATAATTTTTTAGAATTTACTATTTGGTTTTGGAAATAATATTATTTGAGGTGCTTAAAATGTATTATAAATTAACAAGCAAGATTAAATTGAATGCTGTTCAGGTTCTTGTATTAGGTTTTTTTACAGTTATATTTATTGGAGGTATAATTTTATCACTTCCAATAAGTTCAGCAAGTGGAAACCCTACAAGTCTTATAGATTCAATATTTACTGCAACAACATCTGTATGTGTAACTGGATTAGTGACGGTAGATACTGGAACTCATTGGAGCTATTTTGGAAAAACTGTAATAATGATTTTAATTGAAATTGGTGGTCTAGGGTTTATGTCTTTTGCAACTTTTGCAGCTATATTAATAGGAAAAAAGATAACATTAAAAGAAAGACTTTTGATGCAAGAAGCAATGAACACCATTAATTTTCAAGGAATGGTTAAATTAATAAAATATATTTTTGGTTTTACATTTTTAATACAACTAATAGGAGCAATTATGCTCTCAACTCAATTTATACCTGAGTATGGAGTTAAAAAAGGGGCTTATTTTGGATTATTTCATTCTGTGTCAGCCTTTTGTAATGCTGGAATTGATATAATGGGAGGTTTTAAGTCTCTAACAGAATATACAAGCAATCCTGTTATTATTATGACTATTAGTTTTTTAATAATAATAGGAGGTCTTGGTTTTACTGTATGGTCTGAGATATATAATATTAGATCTCTAAAGAAATTTTCAACACATTCAAAAATGGTTGTATTAGTTACAGTATCTTTGTTAATAAGTGGAACTATATTAATGTTTATATTTGAATTTAATAATCCTGGAACTATTAAGGGCTTTTCACTTGGAGATAAGATATTGAATTCTTGGTTTGCAGCGGTATCACCTAGAACAGCTGGATTTAATTCTATATCAACAGCTGATATGACTGCTGCTGGAGAATTTTTAACAATGATATTAATGTTTATTGGTGGGTCTCCAGGATCTACAGCTGGAGGTATCAAAACAACTACATTTGGTGTGTTGGTTTTAACTTTCATATGTATTATAAGAGGAAGAGAGGATACAGAAGTATTTGGGAAAAGATTTTCTAAAGATTTAGTTTATAAAGCTTTTGCCGTTTTTTTTATTGGACTCACTATTATAGTTGGAGGAACTATGATTTTATCAATAACAGAACCTTCAGCAGCCTTTGATTACATATTATATGAAGTTACCTCTGCTTTTGGAACTGTAGGTCTTACTATGGGGCTGACACCAAGCTTGTCATGGATGGGTAAAGTAGTTATAATTATCATCATGTATATAGGTAGAGTAGGGCCTATGACGGTAGCATTAGCTTTAGCAAGTGGTAAAGCAAAACGTGCTATAAAGTATCCAGAGGATAAAATTTTAATTGGGTAGAGGTGTATTATAATGAGTAATAAGCAATTTTTGGTAATAGGACTTGGAAGATTTGGAAGAGCAGTAGCAAAAACATTATTCTCTATGGGGCATGATGTTTTAGCTATAGATATTGATGAGGATATAGTGCAGGAGATATCAGACCATGTTACACATGCTGTTCAATTAGATGCTACAGATGAAAGTGCACTTAAAACTATTGGAATCAATAATTTTGATGTAGCTGTAGTTACAATAGGTTCTAATATTCAAGCTAGTGTAATGATAACCCTTGTTCTTAAGGAATTAGGTATAAAGTTTATAGTTTGTAAGGGAGACAGTGATTTGCATGCTAAGGTTTTATATAAAATAGGTGCAGATAGGATTATTCAGCCAGAAAAAGATATGGGTACTAGAGTTGCACATAATTTAGCATCATCTAATATTTTAGATTATATTGAATTATCTCCAGAGTATAGCATAATTGAAATTGAAGCTCCTAGAGAGTGGTTTAATCACACTTTGAAGGAGTTAAGCTTAAGAAGTAAATATGGGCTTAATGTTATGGCTATTAAGCATAATAGTAAGATTAAAATTTCACTTACAGCTGATGATGTTATTAAAGAAAATGATATAATTGTAGCCATGGGTTCTTCAGAGGAGTTATCAAGACTAGAAAGATTAATATCAAAAATTAAATAATGAGGTGCTTACATTTGATTAAAATAGAAAGTAAAGACAATGCTATATTTAAAGATGCTAAAAAATTAAAAACTAAAAAAGAAAGAAAAGCTAGAGGAAGTTTTTTAGTTGAAGGTTTTAGGTTTTTATCAGAAGCATTTTATGAAGGATGTAAGGTTGAAGCTATATTTATAGTTGAAAAGGAAATACACAAATTACATGAATATATAAATGAAGAAAAGTTAGTTAATACCAAAGTGTATGGAATAAGTGAAAATCTCTTATCAGAATTAAGTGATACAGAAACTCCTCAAGGAGTAGTAGGAATTGTTAGTATTAATAATATAAAAAATGTAAAAAATACTGATAACTTCTATGTTTTATGTGATATGGTTCAAGATCCCGGAAATCTTGGTACAATAATAAGAACTTCACATGCAGCTGGAGCTTCAGGAGTTATATTAACAAAAGGGACAGTAGACCCATATAATAGTAAGACCTTAAGAGCTACCATGGGGTCAATATTTCATATACCTATTATTGAAGATAATGAACTTGACTTTATTAAAGAACTTAAAGAAAAAGGATACTCTATTTTAGCGGCGTCTTTAGAAGGAGAAAATAACTTCTTTGAAGAAGATTTAACTAATAATCTAGTTATTTGTGTAGGTAATGAAGGCAATGGACTAAGTGATTACATATACTCATTATCAGACATAAAGGTTAAAATACCTATGCCAGGGAATGCAGAATCTTTAAATGTTTCTACAGCAGCTGGAATTATGATTTATGAGAGAGTTAGACAAAAAAGCCTTATAAATAATAAAATAAGCTAAAAGTATTGTATTTTGTTAAAATAATGGTTATAATTCTAAATGTAACTTTATATGGAAAGACTGTGAATGAGAAAGTAGATTTGAAAATCTTTTTAAGGGAGAGAAGGTCATAGACTGAGAGCCTTCTTATAAGAGTTCATTTTGAAGTTCCCTCAGGAGTCCTAATGGTGAAATTTTAGTAGCTGTTAGCGGGAAACCGTTATTTGAATTAAGTGAGCTTAGGCTAATTAGGGTGGTACCACGGATACCCCGTCCCTTTATTTGGGACGGGGATTTTTTTATTCTTTAGGAAATTTACACTTTATTGCTGTAGAAACTCATTCGAGTTTCATAAAATCATATATTGTGATTTAACTCCTAAAGAATAAAAAAGAGGAATTGAGCGCCTGCCAGTTTTTCCTCACATGCGTTTGGAAAGGCAGATGCGCAAAAAAAATCGACGGCTCAAAGTCGCCTTGACGATTTTTTTATTTATTTTAAGATAAAGAAAGGAGATTTTAATTATGAAAGATAAGCTAATTGAAATAAAGGAAGCAGCATTATCTGAACTTAAGAACATTAATGTTTCTCAAGAGATGGAAACACTTAGAGTAAAATATCTAGGTAAAAAAGGAGAGTTAACTGGAATATTAAGAGGTATGGGAGGATTATCAGCTGAAGAAAGACCTCTTATAGGAAAACTTGCAAACGAAGTTAGAGCTGAGATTGAAGCTAAGATAGATGAGATCTTAACTGTAATTAAAGAAAAAGAAAAAAATGCAAAACTTGAAAGTGAAGTTATAGATATAACAATGCCTGGAAAGAAAGCAGTAATAGGAAAGAGACATCCTCTAGATTTAACTTTAGAATCTATGAAGGAAATTTTTATATCTATGGGATTCACTATAGAAGATGGTCCAGAAGTTGAACTTGATTATTATAACTTTGAAGCTTTAAATATACCTAAAAATCATCCAGCTAGAAGTGAACAAGATACTTTCTACATTAATGATTCTTTAGTGCTTAGAACTCAAACTTCACCAGTTCAAATAAGAGTAATGGAGAAACAAACTCCTCCAATTAAGATGATATCACCTGGTAAAGTTTATAGAAGTGATGCAGTTGATGCTACTCACTCACCAATCTTCTATCAAATGGAAGGGTTAGTTATAGACAAGGGAATAACTTTTGCAGACCTTAAGGGAACATTAGAATTATTTGCAAAAAAGATGTTTGGAGATAAGGTTCAAACTAAGTTTAGACCTCACCATTTCCCATTTACTGAACCATCAGCTGAAATGGATGCAACTTGCTTTGTTTGTCAAGGAGAAGGTTGTAGAGTATGTAAGGGTTCAGGTTGGATAGAATTACTTGGTTGTGGAATGGTTCATCCAGATGTTTTAAGAAATTGTGGAATAGACCCAGAGGTTTATAGCGGATTTGCTTTTGGATTTGGTGTAGATAGAATGGTTATGCTTAAGTATGGAATAGATGATATAAGACTTCTATATGAAAGTGATATGAGATTTTTAAATCAATTCTAATTTAGAAAGGAGTAGTTTTAATGAAAGTACCAGTTTATTGGCTAAAGGATTATATAAATATTGATATAGATGGAAAAGAACTTGGAGATAGATTAACTTTATCAGGGTCTAAGGTTGAGGAAGTTATAGTTTCAGGTGATGAGATTAAAAATGTAGTTACAGGAAAACTAGTTAAAATAGAACCTCATCCAGATGCAGAAAAGTTGGTTATATGTCAGCTTGATGTAGCTCAAGGAGAAGAAGTTCAAATAGTTACAGGAGCTAAAAATATGAAAGAAGGAGATGTTGTTCCAGTTGCACTTCATGGAGCGATACTTCCTAACGACTTAAAGATAAAGAAGGGCAAACTTAGAGGAGTTGTTTCTAATGGAATGATGTGCTCTGAGGAAGAACTAGGAATAGCAGGAGATAAAGAAGTTCATGGACTTATGATATTAGATCCAGCTACACCTCTTGGAAAAGATATAAAAGAAGTTTTAGGGTTAAACAAAGAAACTATAGACTTTGAAATAACTTCAAATAGACCTGACTGTTTAAGTGTTATAGGTATAGCTAGAGAAACTTCTGCAACTTTAGGTAGAGAGTTTAAGATGCCAAGTTTATCTTATACTTCAACTAGTACCAAGAAAATTGAAGATGAACTAAAAGTAACTATTAATGACTCTTTATGTAAAAGATATTTAGCAAGAGGAGTTAAAAATGTTAAGATAGCACAATCACCAGCTTGGATGCAAGAAAGACTTTTAGATGCAGGTGTTAGACCTATAAATAACATAGTTGATATAACAAACTTCGTAATGTTAGAGCTTGGTCAACCAATGCATGCTTTTGATAAAAGAGAGATATCAAGTGGTCATATTGTTATAGAAAGAGCAAAAGAGGGTGAAAAGTTCACTACTCTAGATGAGATAGAAAGAAACCTTGATGACTCTATGCTTTGTATTAAAGATGGAGAAACTACAGTAGCACTTGCTGGAATCATGGGTGGGTTAGACTCAGAAATAAAAGAAGATACTACTGAAGTCATATTCGAGTTTGCAAACTTTGATGGAACTAATATAAGAGTTAACTCTAAAAAGCTTAACTTAAGAACGGAAGCATCTTCAAGATTTGAAAAAGACATAGATCCAAACCTAACACTACTTGCAGCAGATAGAGCTTGTGCATTAGTACAAGAACTTGGATGTGGAGATGTTATGGAAGGAACTTTAGATGTTTATCCAGAGAAGAAAGAAAGTCATGAAATGAAAGTTTCTGTAACTTGGGTTAACAAGTTTTTAGGTACCTGTATACCTTCAGAAGATATGAAGACTTACTTAGACAGACTTGAACTAAAGACTACTGTAAGTGGAGATGACCTTGTAATTACAGTACCAACTTTTAGAATAGATGTTCATATTAAAGAAGATATAGCAGAAGAAATAGCAAGAATATATGGATACAACAATGTACCAACAACTATAAGCACAAGTACTACAGATAGAGAACCAAAGTATAGAAAAGAAAGATTAGATGATCTTCTTATTGAAACATTATTATCTTCAGGAGTGAATCAATCAATAAGTTATTCTTTCGTATCTCCAAAGGTATTTGATGAGATTAACTTACCTAAGGATAGTGTGCTTAGAAATGCAGTTAAGATAAAGAATCCACTAGGTGAAGACTACAGTATTATGAGAACAACTACTGTACCATCAATGATGGAATCTTTAAAGAGAAATTACACTAGAAACAATGACTATGTAAGATTATTTGAAATAGGAAGAACTTATTTACCTAATGAAGATGTAAATGCTCTTCCAAAAGAGAACAATATATTAACTATAGGTATGTATGGAGATTGTGACTATTTAGATCTTAAGGGTGTAGTTGAAAACATCTTGGATGCTTTAGGAATAACTAAGATATCTTTAGAAAGAGAAAAAGATAATGTTTGTTATCACCCAGGTAAAACAGCTGCTTTAATAGTAGGAAAACAAAAAGCTGGTGTATTTGGAGAAATTCATCCTGACCTTTTAGATAACTATGGAATTGATACTTTAGGATATTTAGCTGAACTTAACTTAGATGTTTTATATGAAGCTTCGAACACAATAAAAGCATATAAACCATTACCGAAGTTCCCAGCAGTGACTAGAGATATAGCAATTTTAGTTGATGATGAAGTTTTAGTTGGAGATATTGAAAGCACTATAGTAAAAGCTGGCGGAAGTTTAGTTGAAAAGGTAAGCTTATTTGATATATACAAAGGTAAGCAAACACCAGAAGGTAAAAAGAGCATAGCTTATGCAATTGCATATAGAGATGAAAATAAAACTTTAACTGATAAAGAAGTTAACAAGGTTCATGATAAGATTTTAAGAAGCTTAGAGTACAAACTTGGAGCGCAACTTAGATAATATCGAAAAAAGACTAAACTATTGATGTAGTTTGGTCTTTTTTTATAAATATTGAAGTCAATTAATAGAAAACTGTGGTGTAAAAAAGGTTACGAACCTAGTTCTACTTTATTCACAGGAAGAAATGTTTGTGTTAAAATTAAGTAAAGACAAATAAGCTAGAGGTGAAATATGAGTTCGGTTGTGGTTAAAGTTAATGGTATAGAGTATAATTTAAAAGGAAGAGAAAATGAAGAATATTTAAAAGGTATTGCAGAATATATAGATAGTAAAATACAAGAACTATGTGAAAAGAATCCAAAACTTAGTTATTCGGCAGCAACTGTATTAGCAGGAATAAATGTAGCTGATGAACTTTTTAAAAGTGACTTACAATGTGAAAAATTAGAGAAAGAGTGTAAAGGTCTAAAAGAGAACTACAAGAAATTAGAAGAAGAGTTTAATATTAAGGTTAAAGAAATAGAAACTTTAAATGAGAAACTAAAGGAAATGGAAAACACAAATTCTAAAGATTTAATTAAAGAAGTAGAAGATTATAAAAGTCAGTTAGATATAATGGAAGAGCAATATAAAAAGACAAAAGAGCAAAATAAAACATTGATGAGTAGAAATAAAGAAGTTAATTTTCAATTGAATAATTACAAATATAAGGTACTTGATTTAGAGAAAAAATATATGGATATTAATTTTAAGCTTGCAAGAGAAAAAAGTGGGCAAAATATATTATTAAATACTAAAAAACATAGATAAATTAAGGAGTTTAGGATACTCCTTTTTTGTCGCATGGGTTAGGCTAATATGGATTGAACATGTACTCACAAGAAGTACAACGTTTAAAGTATACAAATATGATAGTTTAAACATCAGAAAAACCACAGGAGAGATGAAGAATGAATAAAATAGAACTATTAGCTCCAGCAGGAAGTATGGAAAGTTTATATGCTGCCATAAATAACGGAGCCGATGCTGTATATCTTGGGGGAGATAAATTCTCTGCAAGGGCATATGCATCGAATTTTGATAAAGAGAATATGGAGAAGGCAGTAGACTATGCTCATCTATATGGTGTGAAGATATATGTTACAATAAATACTCTAATAAAAGAAGAGGAAATGAATTCTCTCTTAGAATATACGAAGGACCTATATAAAATGGGGATTGATGGTGTTATACTTCAGGATTTAGGAGCCTATAGAAACTTAAAAAGGCTAATTCCTGATTTAGAGATACATGGATCAACTCAAATGACAGTACATAATCCAGAAGGGGCACTATTCTTAACTGAAAAAGGTTTTAAGAGAATAGTGTTATCAAGAGAATTATCATTAGAGGAAATCGAGTATATATCTAAGGATATGGGCATAGAAACTGAGATATTTGTTCATGGAGCCTTATGCGTGTGTTATTCAGGCATGTGTCTTATGAGTTCCATGATTGGAGGAAGAAGTGGCAATAGAGGAAGATGTGCTCAAAGTTGTAGACTTCCTTATACACTAAAATCAACAAATGGTGGAAAAGAGTTTAAAGGATATTTATTAAGCCCTAAGGACATATGCACAGTTGATGATGTTAAAGAGATATTAAAAACTGGAACTTCTTCATTAAAAATAGAAGGAAGAATGAAGAGGCCAGAGTATGTTGCAGGAGTTGTGTCTGAGTATAGAAAAGCCATTGATGGTAACAAAAATAAAAATGGTGAAAAGCAATTAATGAAGCTTTTTAATAGGGAAGGTTTTTCAAAAGCGTACCTTTATAAAAATGAAGGTAAAGATATGATGGCTTATAAATATCCTAAAAATACAGGAGTTTTTGTAGGTAAAGTTGTTGAGAATTCACTTGTCTTATTAGATGATGATATTTCACTTAAGGATGGAATAAGAATAGGTGAAGGTGGGTTTACTGTTGCTAAGATATTACTAAATGGAAAAGAAGTTGAGAAAGCAGGTAAAGGAGACAAAGTAAAGTTAATTCCTAACCAATATAAAAAAGGTGATATTCTTTATAAAACTTCAGATAATTTACTACTTAAGAGTTTACAATCAACCTACAACAACATTTATGATAGAAAGGTTGATATATCTTGTGATGTTGAATTTAGCTTACATGGGCCCATCATATTAAGAACTAGGTATATGGGAGAGAACTTTGAGGTCTATGGAGAAAATGTTGAAATAGCTAAAAACAAACCTTTATCTAAAGAAAGAATTCAAGAATCCTTAATGAAATCAGGAGAAACTGCCTTTAAGATAACTAAAGTAGAGTTTAAATCCTATGAAGAAGGCTTTGTACCAGTATCCTCATTAAATAATGTTAGAAGATTACTTATAGAAAAGATTGAAGAAAATGTGAAGCTTAGATATAAAAAAGATATCAAGATATCAGATAAACATGAAAAACAAGAGATTTTAGATGTTGATGGGCCTAATTTACTTTTCATAGCTAACACTAAGGCCCAACTAAAGGCCCTAGTAGATGAAAAGGTCCATAATATAGGCATCAGTATTTACAACAAAAACATCTCAGGTATAAGACTTAAGGATCTTGATAGTATTGATGGGCCTAACTTATATTTAAAGGTACCTAATATAATAAAACAAGAGTATAATGCTTTAGTTAAAGAAATAGAAGAGAATCTACATAGATTTAAAGGGATAATTACGTCTAACTTAGGAATAATTAAGAGATTTCAAAACAGAATATTAATAATAAGTGATTATAAGAGCAATATATTTAATTCTTCAGTTGTGAAATTCTTTAAAGAAAATAATGTATATCCATATTTAAGTCAAGAATTAAACAGAAAAGAAATCATGAATATACTTTCTAAAGAGAAAAATCTAGGTATGTGTGTTTATGGTAAAACAGAATCTATGATATCAGAATATTGTCCAGTAGGAAGTATAGTTGGAGGAAAATGTTCGAGTAAAGAATGTTCTGCCCCATGTGTAAATGATGAATTTATGCTTGTTGATAGAATGAATAAGGACTTTAGAGTGTTAACAGATAAATTCTGTAGGGCCTATATATATAACTCTGCCCCTATTAATCTAATTGATGAAATGGAAGAACTTAAAGAAAAAGGTGTATCAAGTTTTAGATTTGATTTCATTGATGAAGGGGAAGAAGAAGTTAAGGAAATATTAAATTATTTAAAAGAAAAAACTCCTTTAGAAAATAAAGAGTATACCAAAGGTCATTATAGAAGAGGAGTAGAATAAAGGAGAAGTTTAATGAAAGAACGATCTATAAAGATATTAGAATTTCATAAAATAAAAGAACTTGTAAAAGAATATGCAATAACAGCTGGTGCTAAAGAGTTAATAGAAGAGTTAAAGCCTTATGATAATGTTTATGAAATTAAAGAACATATACAAGAGACAAGAGAAGCTTTAAATTTACTTATGACTAAGGGAAATCCTCCTTTTGAAGGGTTTTATGATGTTAGAGATGGAGTATCTAGGGCATTAAAGGGAGGTACTTTAAATACTCTTCAATTACTTAGAATAGGTAATATGTTAAGATCCTCAAGAAAGTTTCTTGATTATATAAAGAGAAAAGAAGAGGAAGAAGATCATAAGATTATTGAAGAAATATGTGAAGGAATAACTCCTTTAAGAAAACTTGAAGAAAGCATAGAAATTGCTATAGTTGGTGAAGATGAAATATCAGATAGAGCTAGCGCTACTTTAGGCAATATCAGAAGGTCATTAAAAGAAAAGAATTCCTCTGTAAGGGAGAGAATTGGAGGAATAATAAGAGATAACTCTAAGTTCCTTCAAGACAACTTATATAGCGTAAGAGGGGATAGATATGTTATTCCTGTAAAGTCTGAACATAAAGGGCAAGTACCTGGGCTTGTTCATGATCAAAGTTCATCAGGTGCTACATTGTTTATAGAGCCTATGAGTTTAGTTAATCTAAATAATGAAATTAAAGAACTTATGCTAAAGGAAAAGGCAGAAATAGAAAGAATATTAGCTGCTTTATCTAAAGGAGTTTATAACAATAAGGATGAAGTAAAAAGAAATCTAGATATATTAATTGAACTAGATTTTATCTTTGCAAAAGCTAAATATGGAAGTTCCATAAACGGTGTTGCACCTATAGTAAATACTGATGGTTCATTTCATATCATAGAAGGAAGACATCCATTAATAAGTTCCAAGATAGTTGTACCATCAACATCATACCTTGGCAAAGAGTTTACTTCCTTAATAATAACTGGTCCAAACACAGGGGGAAAAACTGTAACCTTAAAGACTATAGGGCTGTTACATCTAATGGGTATGAGTGGATTATTAATACCTGCTAGAGATAATTCATCTATAAGTTATTATGAAAACATATTTGCAGATATAGGAGATGAACAAAGTATAGAGCAGAGTTTGTCAACTTTCTCATCTCATATGAAAAATATAGTTGAGATTATGGAAGATGCAAATGAGAACTCCTTAGTACTTTTTGATGAACTTGGAGCAGGAACAGATCCAACAGAAGGTGCTGCTTTAGCCGTATCAATACTTGAGACTTTAAGAAAAAGAAACTGTAAGATAGTTGCTACAACTCACTACAGTGAACTTAAAGGATATGCGCTTAGAACTATAAATGTAGAAAATGCATCAGTTGAGTTTGATGTTGAAACTTTAAGACCAACTTACAGACTTTTAATTGGAATACCTGGTAAGTCAAACGCTTTTGAAATATCTAGAAGACTTGGATTAAGTGATAGTGTAATTAAAGATGCAAAAGAAAGTATATCTTCTGAATCCCTTCAGTTTGAAGATCTTATACAAAGTTTGCAAGAAAAGAGCATAAAGGCAGAAGAAGATGCTAGAAGAGCAGAAGTTTTAAAAATAGATGCTGAAAAACTTAAAGAAAAGTATAACAGTAAGCTAGAATCTTTAGAAAAGATGAGAGAAAATGCCTACTCTGAAGCAAGAAGAGAAGCTAAACAGCTTTTAAGAGATGCTAAAGAAGAAGCTGATGAAATCTTAAAAACTATGAGAGATCTTGAAAGAGATGGTGTATCTTCTACAAACAGAAGAAAACTTGAAGAAGAAAGAAGCAAACTTAGAAACAACCTAGATAAAGCTGAAGCAGAGTTAAACAAGGAAAAGAAGAAGCAAGGAAAAGAGATAGTTGAAGTTAAACTAGGAATGGAAGCTTTTTTACCTTCTTTAAATCAAAAAGTTGTAATAATATCAATGCCAGACAACAAAGGTGAAGTTAAAGTTGAAGCTGGTATAATGAAGATAAATGTTAAACTTAAAGACTTAGTTATAGCAGAAGGAATAAAAGAAGAAAAGAAAAAGTCATCTAAACAAGTTAATCTAAACTTAAAATCAGTTAGTTCATCTGTGGACTTAAGAGGGTTAGATGCAGAAGAGGCTTGTTATGATGCAGATAAGTATTTAGATGAAGCTTATATGGCAGGTTTAGGTGAAGTATCATTAATACATGGAAAAGGTACTGGAGTATTAAGAAAAGCTATAAACGATATGTTAAAGAGACATCCTCATGTAAAAAGTTATAGACTAGGTGAGTATGGTGAAGGTGGAACTGGAGTAACAGTAGTTCAACTTAAATAAGCACCTTGTTGTGGTAGACGTATTTCTCAGCGTCAATCTAATCATTTGTTTATAAAGAATTTAATGAAACTATTGAAAAGAAGGGTTTCTACAGGAGAGAAAAAGATGATTTTAGTAAGTGCTTGTTTAGCGGGAGTTAATTGCAGATATGATGGTAAAAATACTTACAAGGAAGAACTTCAAAAACTAATTGAATCTGGAAAGGCTGTATTAGTATGTCCAGAACAATTAGGAGGTCTATCAACACCAAGAAATCCAGCTGAAATAAGAGGAGATTTAGTGATAGACAATAAAGGAAATGATGTCACAGAACAATTCACAAAAGGGGCCCATGAAACTATGAAGATAGCAAAACTAATGAATTGTAAGGTTGCTATATTAAAAAAGAATTCACCTTCCTGCGGATTTGGGGAGGTTTATGATGGTACATTTAGTGGTACCAAGAAAAAAGGTAATGGACTAACTGGTGATATTCTTGATAAACATGGAATAAAGGTATTTAATGAAGAAAATTTTCATGAAGCAATAAAGGAATATATTTAAAATAAATGATGGGCCTATCAAGTTAATTTGATAGGCCCATCAAGTTTTTTAAACTCTTATTTCTCTTAGTACATTAATATGTTCTACATTAGGATCTTCAGTTCCTTGAACATAAAGTCCAGCTCTCTTAAGATCTTTTACATAGTGAACAACTTCTAAAGTTATGATTTCTCCTGGACATAAAACAGGTATTCCAGGTGGATATGCCATTAAAAATTCTGCACTTATTCTTCCTACAGCATCTTCAAGAAGTAAAGTTTCCTTTTTAGAGTTAAATGCAGCTCTAGGATTTACTTTCATCTCTGGGATATCAGGAATATCTAAAAAGTCTGGTTTTATGTTACTTTTTTCTGAATGCTCTTTAGAAATTTCTTTTAAAGCATCTACTAAACTATTTAAAGCTTCTTCAGTATCGCCAAAAGATCCTACAGCAAGAACATTATAAAGATCTGATAGTTCTACTTGTATATGATACCTTGTAGCTAATATAGTATCTAATTCATAACCTGTTAAACCTAATTCTCTACAATTTACAGTGATCTTAGTTGGGTCAAAGGAAAAAGCACCAGGTTTTCCGAGTATTTCTTCTCCAAAACAATAAAGTCCAGGGATTTTATTTATTTCATCTCTTACTTTTTTGCAACGCTCAACAGTTTTTGCAAGAAGTTCTTTTCCTTCTAAAGCTATTTGTTTTCTTGCACAATCAAGACTTGCCATAAGTATGTATGATGGTGAAGTTGTATGAAGTAAATTTAAAACTTGTTGAACTCTTTTTGGATTTATAAGTTTACTTTTAACATGTAAAAGTGATCCTTGAGTTAATGAACCTATTATCTTGTGAGTACTTTGTGCACATATATCTGCCCCAGCCTTTAATGATGACAAAGGAAGGGAATCATTAAATCCTAAATGAGGCCCATGAGCTTCATCAACTATCAAAGGAATATCATAGCTATGAACAATATCAGCTATTTTTTTAATGTCAGTAGCAACTCCATAATAAGTTGGATTTATGATTAATACTGCTTTAGCATCAAGATTTTTGCGTAGAGACTCGGCTACAACCTCAGGTGTAACTCCATGAGCAACTCCTAACTGTTTATCAAGTTCAGGAGTCATGAATATTGGAACAGCTCCACTTAATATGATTCCTGACGTAACAGATTTATGAACGTTACGTGGAATAAGTATTTTGTCCCCATCGCCAACAACAGAAAGAATCATAGCTTGAATAGCGCCAGATGTTCCATGAATAGAGAAAAAGGAAGCATCAGCATCATAAGCATCAGCAACTAACTCTTGTGCTTTCTTTATTGGTCCTGTTGGATGGTGTAGGGAATCAACCATTTTAAAAACAGTTACATCTATTTTAAATGGGTTATCTCCTATAAATTTTTTAAAGTCATTTTCAATGCCATTACCTTTTTTATGACCTGGTACATGAAAGGGAATTGTTTCATTATTGACATATTCCATCAATGCGTCAAATAAGGGTGTTTCATTTTGATTTAATTTATACATGTATGGACACCTCTTTCGTTTACCTAATAATTTAAAAACACTACTATTATATTTTACCAAAACCCTCATTTCAATAAAAAAATTTTAAAAAGAATAAATATTTTATTCTTGTCAATAATACAGAGGAGGAGGGATAAATATGGAATGTAATAAAAGAATTAAAAGTATTGGACATAGTGGGAGAAAAAGCAGAAAAAATGGTAAAGTACCAGGTGTAATTTACGGTAAAGGTATTGAAAATATGCTCTTTGAAATTTCTGAATTAGAGTTGAATGAGGAAATTTTGCAAAATGGAGGACATGGATTTGTAAATATCAATTTAGAAGGTGAAAATCATAAAGCACTTATAAAGGAAATTCAACGTGATCCATTAACAAGAAAATTAGTACACATTGATTTAGAGAAGATAAGTGGAGATAAGAAGATAACTTCATATGTTCCATTAAACTTTACAGGTGAAGAATCTGTAGGAAAAGCAGGGGCTGTACTTCAAAAAGAAAAAAATGCAGTTAGGGTTGAATGTACTCCAGACAACTTACCAAAATCAATAAATATTGATATAACTAATGGTTCAGTTGGTTCAGTATTTAGGTTAAGTGATGTTGAGGTTGGAGAAGAAATTTCAATAATAGATGATTTAAACACAGTTGTAGCAGCTATAAGTTATGAAAGAAATACCGTATCGATGGATATGGCTATTAATGAAGAACAGATAAAAGAAGAAAAAGAAGATAAAAAGAAAAATTAATCCGTAATAAAAAATGTGGATTATAGTAGTAAAATGCTAATGATTAACATAGGATTCATTAGCATTTTACCTTTTTGTTACCATATAACTTACATAAAAGTGTTTTCATATACTGTAAATTCGTGTATAATGGATTTGCACATTTAAGGAGGGATTTTTGTGGATTACAAAATTAGATATGAGGAATGGTTACAATCCAAAGTTATATCAGAAGAAGTCAAGAATGAACTTAAACAACTTAATGATGAAAAGGAAATAGAAGATAGATTTTATAGAGATCTTGAATTTGGTACAGGTGGATTAAGAGGAGTAATAGGTTACGGAGACAACAGAATGAACATATACACTGTTGGAAAAGCTACTCAAGGATTCGCAAATTATTTATTAGAAAACTTTGATGATAGTAGATCAGTAGCAATAGCTTATGACTCAAGAAATATGTCAGTAGAATTTGCTAAATCGGCAGCTTTAACTTTATGTGGAAACGGTATAAAAGTATATTTGTTTAAAGTGTTAGAGCCAACACCAGTATTATCATTTGCAGTTAGACATTTAAACTGTTCAGGTGGTATAGTAGTAACTGCATCCCATAATCCAAAGCAATATAACGGATATAAAGTGTATGGTCCAGACGGTGGACAAGTAACCGATGGAGATGCAAACAAGATAATAGGATACGTAAAAGATATAAAAGGTTTTGAAGAAATAAAAACTATAAGCGAAGAAGAAGCTTTAGAAAAAGGACTATTAGTATACATTGGAGAAGATGTAGATAAAGCATATATAGATGCAATTAAAAAAGCTACTATAAGAAAAGAATTAGTTAGTGAAAAAGCAAAGGATTTAAATATAATATACACTCCTATACATGGATCAGGAAATATTCCAGTAAGAAGAGTATTAGCTGAACTTGGATATGAAAATGTAAATGTAGTTAAGGAACAAGAACTTCCAGATGGAAACTTTCCAACAGCTCCATATCCAAACCCAGAATATCCAAAGGTATTTAAATTAGCTTTAGAAATGGCTGAAAAATCAGAACCAGATATAATTTTTGGAACTGACCCTGATTGTGATAGAATAGGGGTAGTGGTAAAAGATAAAACTGGAGATTATAAAGTTTTAACAGGTAATCAAACAGGAATGCTTTTAACACATTATATATTAAGTTCTTTAAGTGAAAGAAATGAAATTCCAGACAATGGAGTAGTTATAAAAACTATAGTAACAACTGAGTCAGCTAATGATATAGCTAAGGCTTATAATGTTGAAATAATGGACACCTTAACTGGATTTAAGTATATTGGAGAAAAAATGACTGCTTTTGAGAAAGATAACAGTCATAAATATCTATTTGGATTTGAGGAAAGTTATGGATATTTAATAGGAGACCATGCAAGAGATAAGGATGCTGTTGTAGCTGCAATGCTTATAGCTGAAATGACTCTTTACTATAAGGAAAATGGCATGAGTCTTTATGATGGACTTTTAGCTTTATATGAAAAGTATGGTTACTATAAAGAAGCTCTTGAATCTTTTGAACTAACTGGTAAAGAAGGTCAAGAAAAGATAGCTAAGTGTATTGAAAATCTTAGAAGTACTGAGTTTACTGAATTAAATGGAGTTAAACTTTCATTAAAGGAAGACTATAAATTAAGTACTCAAAAAAATATGCACCTTAATTCTGAAGTAACTCTTGATTTACCTAAATCAAATGTATTAAAATTTATATTTGAGGATGATTCATGGTTTGTAGTAAGACCTTCAGGAACAGAACCTAAAATGAAACTATATATTGCTGTAAAAGGTAATTCTATAGAAAATTCAGAAGAAAACTTAAATAGCTTTAAAGAAGCTGTTAGAGGATTAATTGAAAAAAACTTAAATTAATAAAAAAGCTATCATCCTTCGGTGATGATAGCTTTTAATTCTTATATGGAAAAGGAGAAAATATCTTGGATTATAGAAATTTATTTAAAGAAAAACTATCTAAGCTATTATTTTTAGAATTAAATAAAGAAGGTTTTCTTAAAGCACTTAATATATCAAGCTTAGAACTTAAAAATAAAGAGTTATTTGTACCTATAAACACTACTTATTTAGCTTCAAATATAGAAAATGAAATAAAGATAAAAAATCTTCCTATATATGATTTTATTGAAGGAATGAGTTTTGCCTTAGGAGCAGATGATAAGCTGAAATTTAATGAAGATTATATAATTTTATTAAAAAACATAAAGGACTCAATACCTTGTATAAAAAGTGCAGTAGCAAAAAAGATAAAAGAGAATCTTTTTGATGAGGCTTATATACTATTAAGAGGGTTAACTAATGTAACTAATGAGGAAGAAGTGTGGGAGAAGTTATTTCTTATTGGTGAAACAATAAGGGAACAAGATAAAGGGTTTACAGAAGTATTTAAAGAAGACATAGATAGATACAAAAATCTAAATCTAAACTCTCATAAAGCAAGTATCTATGAAGCTTTGATTTATAATGATGAGGGAAATAATGAAAAAGCCTACGTTTATATAAATGAATATTTAAATTCTGGCGGAGAACCAGAAGAATACATCCTAAGTTTAAAAGCTGAACTTGAAGATACTTTAGATTATGAAAATGGGAAAAAATTAATAGAAGGAAATCCTAAAGAGGCTTTAAAAAAGCTAATTCCTTTGCTTGATAGATTTGGTGATAATCCATCTTTATTTTATTACGTAGCTTTATGTTACAGAAAACTTGAAAATTATGAAAAAGCAATCTATTACTTAAATGAAAGTATAGCAATTGATAGTTCAATAGTTGAAACAATAAACGAAATGGGTATAAACTATGCTTCTTTAGAAGACTTTGAAAATGCTATAAAGTATTTTAGAAAAGCCTTTGAAGCAACTAGAGATATAGAGATCTGCACTAATTTAATAATGTGTTATTTAAATTCAGGAGATTTGAAACAAGCAAGATTACATTTAGAAATTGCAGAAAAAATAAACAAAGATGACGAGATTGTAAAAGAAATAAAAGAATACATAAAAAGATTTAATTAAAGGTTACAAGTAGATTACTTTCCTTTTTATAGCTAATCTTTTATGGTAATATTTAAATATAAAAGTTAAGGATGGAGAGTATGTTTATAAATATATTAGGTTTTAAAATCTACAAAAATACAAAAACGGAATTAATTGAGTTGTTAAACAGCTATCCTAAAGTCAACATAATATCAGGGAATCCAGAGGTTTTATTTAACGGATTAAATAATAAAACATTGGGAGATAATTTTAGAAAAGATAGCTCGGTTATAATACCTGATGGTGTTGGAACGGTTTTAGCTTCAAAAATACAAGGGACTCCAGTTAAAGAAAAAATTCCAGGAATAGAAGTTATGGGTGAAATAATAAAAAAATCTGAAAGAGAAGGAAAAGGAATTTATCTTTTAGGTGCTAAGGAAGAGGTGCTACTTAAATGTAGTGAAAATCTTTTGATAAAATATCCAGAGCTAAACATAGTTGGAATGAAAAATGGTTATTTCAAAAAAGAAGATTCTGATTTAATTGCTGAAGATATCAAATCAAAAAATCCCTACGCCATTTTTATAGCAATGGGATCTCCTAGACAAGAAGAATTTATATCTAAATACATGGATGAGCTTCCTTGTAAAATCTTCATGGGAGTTGGAGGTAGCTTTGATGTTTTTGCAGGTAATGTAAATAGAGCACCTAAGTGGATGATAAGTTTAGGACTTGAGTGGCTTTATAGAGTTAGTAAGGAACCTTGGAGAATAAAAAGATTAGGGGCTATACCTAAGTTTTTGTGGTTGGTCTTAATTAATAGATTTAAGGGGAAATCATGAGTAAAAGTAATTTAATAAAGTCAACTGCAGTTGTAATGATTGTATCACTTTTAAGCAGGTGTCTTGGGTTAATAAGAGATTTATTAATAGGTAATAATTTTGGTGCAAGCATGTATACAGATGCCTATAATGTAGCTGTTACTATTCCTGAAACTATATTTATGGTTATTGGGTTAGCAATATCAACCTCATTTTTACCTATATTAAGCGAGGAACTTGCTAAAAAAGGCAAAAAAGATATGTATGCTTATGCTAATAAGTTTATAACTATGCTTTCTATTGTATCAATTATTATATTTATTTTCTCATTAATTTTTACAAGAGAGATAGTATCCTTTATTGCAAATGGATTTGATAATGAAGCACTTGAATTAGCTATTAAGTTAACCAGAATAACTATAATCAATTTGTTATTTTTATCATTTAACGCTTGTTTTACATCGCTTTTACAAGTAAATGAGGATTTTATAATTCCTTCAATATTAGGATTATTTTTTAATGCTCCAATGATAGCATATTTATTAGTTTTCAAAAATTACACTATTGAAGGGTTAACTATAGCAAATGTTATAGGAAACTTTTTTAGAGTTTTAGTTCAAGTACCATCACTAATAAAACATGGTTATATATACAAGATCAGTATTGATATGAAAGATGAGCGTATAAGGAAGGCTTTGTTACTGATTGCGCCAGTAATAATTGGAGCTGGAGCTAATTCGTTAAATATGGTTGTAGATAAGAAAGTTGCTGCAACATTAGGCGAAGGGAGTATATCAGCATTAGATTATGCACAAAAGTTAATAGTACTCATAAATACTATAATAACTTCATCTATAATAACTGTAACATATCCATTAATGGCCAATAAAAAAAATTCTGGGGACAATAAAGGCTTTATAGAGTATATACTTAAAACAATAACATATAGTGCTATTTTTTTAATTCCAATAACAGTAGGTGCCTTAGTATTAAATGAAGAAATAATTAAGATAGTATATATGAGAGGAGCTTTTGGAATTGAGGCGGTTAGCTTAACTAAAATGGCTTTGATAGGATATGCTATAGGTATTTTCTTTACTGCACTTAGGGATATATTAAACTCAACTCTTTTTTCTATGGGAAAAACAAAAGAAACTACAATAAATGGAATTATAGGAGTTGTTATAAATATAATTTTAAGTGTAACCTTATCAAAATTCTTTGGTGTTATAGGTATAGCTATTGCAACATCCAGTGCAATGATGGTTACAAGCTGTATGTTAATATTAACCCTGAAAAAAATAATCAAAGATTTCAAAGTTAAAAGTACTATGATTAAGTTAGCTAAAGTTTTTTTTGCATCTATAATAATGGGGGTTGCATTAACTATATTAAACTTAAACAACAGCGGTGATATGGGCAAACTGACCATGATTATAATGATAGTAGCAGGTGCTTTTATATATTATATTATGTGCATGCTATTAAAAATAGATGAAATTAAAGAATTGAATTCAATTATTAGAAAGAAGATTGGGAGGAAATAATGAAAATACTTTTTATTGCTTGTTATTCTCCGTTAATAAATAATTCAGCAGCCATAGAAACATTACAGTATTTAAACAAGCTAGACAACATTAAAGGAAATGAAATTCATCTATTAACGGTAGATTTCCCTAAAGACTCTATATATTATGACAGTAAACTTTTTTCAATGATGAATAGTTCAATAAAATTACATGCTATAAATGGTGGAAAATTATTTAATAAAATTATGCCAAAGAAAAAAACTATGAATTCTGATAGGAAATTAGAAGGAAGTTCTAAAAAAACATCATTAGCTAGAATGATAAAAAATTCTTTGGCAATACCTGATATGTATTTATATTGGGCTTTTAAAGCTTCTAAATATGGGAAAAAACTAGTGAGTAAAGAAAAATTTGATGTCATATTTTCTATGCATGAGCCACCATCATCCCATATATGTGCATACCTTATAAAAAGAAAGTTTAAAGACTTGAAATGGATTACTTATTGGAGTGACCCGTGGACCAAAGATTCTACTCGAGAAAAAAATATGGGCATAAGAAAACTAATTGAAAAAAAATTAGAGAATCTTGTGGTAAAGAATAGTGATAAATTAATATTCGTTACTGATGAAAATAGAAATGACTATGTGAATACATATAACATACCAATTGATAATACGTTTATTTTAAATAGGGGTTATGATAAGCAAATATATGACAAGATTAAAGACAGAGAAAAGCCTGCGCTTATTAAAGAAGATAAAGTTAATATTATATATGCAGGAGAGATATTTTCAAAATTGAGAGATGTTAATCCATTTATTGAGGCAATTAAAAAAATTAAGCTCGAAGATAAGTAT
Source organism: Clostridium sp. UBA1652 (assembly GCF_002320975.1). Classification (NCBI taxonomy): domain Bacteria; kingdom Bacillati; phylum Bacillota; class Clostridia; order Eubacteriales; family Clostridiaceae; genus Clostridium; species Clostridium sp. UBA1652. The sequence goes on along the minus strand of NZ_DCLI01000066.1, from coordinate 24,112 downwards.
ATTTATAATAAATTAAATATACTGTTTTTTGGAAATATAGATAATGATGAAATAAGATATAAGCTTTCAAATGAAGAAGCTATTACAATTTCTACGAGAATTGCTTTTGATGAGGCATTAAACTATATGATTAATGGAGATATATTACTGCTATTTGGTAATAAGAAATCAAAACAGATACCAGGAAAGATATATGATTATTTTGGAACTGATTCTTGGATATTAAACATATATGGAGACAAAAATGACCCTATAAAGAAATTAGTTCAGAATCATTATAAATGTTATTGTTGTGATAATAATTCAGAAGATATTAAAGCTAGTATATTAAAATTATTTGACAAGGTTGAAAAGGGAATATATCCAAAAGCAGATGAAAATTATGAGTGGGATAAAGTGGCTTTGAGATTAAATGACATATTGAGAGGATAGTGATTTTATGCATGTAATGCTTATTCCGTCTTGGTATTCTTCAGAAAGAAAAAAAGTTCATGGAAGCTTTTTTTTAGAGCAATTTAAAGAACTACACAAATCGGGAGTTAAAGTGACTGTAGCATATAATGAAATATGGCCTATTACTTATCTAGGAAAAATAAAAGATAAAAGAGGTATATCTGTAAATTTAGAATCGGATTTAGAAACCTATAGATATAAAGATTTTAATTACTTACCTAAAAATCCATTGATGTTTAAAAGTTTCAATAGAAGAATGGATAAATTATGTAAAAAAATAGTAAAAGAGAGAGGCAAGATAGATATTATACATGCCCATTCATGTTTTTGGGGTGGGATAGCTGGATATTACTTAAGCCAAAAATATGATATTCCATTAGTTGTAACTGAACACACGTCATTAGAAAATAGTAAGTATGTGCGAGAGTCATATAAGAAATATATATTTGAAGTTTATAATAATTGTACAAGGTTGATAGCAGTAGGAAATGGATTAAAAAAGGAACTTGAAACCTATACAAATAATGAAGTCAGAGTTATACACAATCTTGTTGACTTATCTTTATTTGACATTAGAAAAGATGAATCTTATGAGAAGTTTACTTTTTTTACATGTGCATATTTGGAATCTGGAAAAGGAATAGAAACACTTATAGAAGCCTTTGCGAAAAGTTTTAAGGGACATAAAAATGTTCAATTAATAATAGGCGGAGATGGAAGTTTGAAAAAATACCTTGAAGATCTTTCAGCACAAGTAGGCATAGATAAACAAACTATTTTTTTAGGTGCCTTAACAAGAAAAGAAGTAGCTATAGAAATGAATAGATGCAATTGTTTTGTTTTGCCATCAGAATATGAAACATTTGGAGTTGTTTATATTGAAGCCATAGCTAGTGGAAAACCAATTATAGGAACTAAAAATGGTGGAGCAGAAGACATAATAACTGATACAAATGGGGTTATTATTGATAAAAAAAATATAGATAAATTAGCTAAAGCACTAGTCTATATGAAAAATAATGAGTTGAAATTTGACCCATATAAGATTAGAGAAGAAGCTATTTCTAAATATTCAGGAGATGTGATTATAAATAAATTAAAAGGAGTTTATAAAGAATTACTATGATTGATTTATTAAAAAGGGGATTTAATTATATTACGGATGGATTTTATTTTAAGTTAGCTTATTTAATTGTAAGTATTTGCACTATAACTATTTTTTCAAATATACCTAAATTAAATTTAATAAGTAAACTATTAATAGTATGGGGTGTTATTTTAGTTATAAATAATTTTGTAAGATTATTAAGTGAAAAAATTACTATTCATAATATATTTCTTTGTATATTTATAGTAAGTTCTGTTTTATTAGTTTTTTCTAGATATAGAAATGGGGAAAATATTAAGATTATTATTATAAATCTAATTCTATTTTTTGGGATGTTCTATGTAGATGATTTAAAAAGTAAGAAAGAACTTATAAAAGAAGTTAAAATTATTTCTTTAGTATATTTTATTTTTTCATCATTATTGTCAATAGGATCTCTAATTATAATTTTTAAAAAAATAAATATAGTGATTAATGGACAAAACTACGGATTTGATATCCAAAATGGTAATAATACTGGATTATATTTTCATGAAAATTCTTTAGGTCTAGCAGCAGGAATAGCCATTGTTGTTGGGATTTATTTAATAATAGAGTTTAAAAGTAAACTATTAAAGGGAATAGTATTAGTAGCTATGATTTTTAACGGGTTAGCTCTTTTTTGTTCAGAGGGAAGAAGTGGTTATATTTTATTAATTATGCTTTTACCTATGTTAATTTTTATATATGGAAAAAATATTTTAATTAGAGTAAGTTTTATTATTCTTTTATTGATTGGATCAGTAGCATCAATAGTTAAGATAGATGTATCTTGGGATAAATGGTTAAGTGGGAGAGCGCAATTATGGATAACTTCCTTTGAATCTATAAAACAAAATTCTTTTTTGGGAATAGGAAATTTTAATTTAGCCGGTCATTTAACAGAGTTGGTACCTCAAGTGGAGAAATATGGAGTAACAAGTTTACCAGGAATAGAAGCTGGAGGAGTTCATAATATTTTTATACAAGTGGCTGTAGTATATGGAATTCCCACGCTTATTATATTTATATTATTTTTATTTTCATTGCTTTTTTATATTGCCAATAAAATTGACAAATTGAATGGATGTTATAAGTTGAAGACTACCATATTGTCAACATTATGCTTTGGAATTATTGGGGTGAATTTTTTTGAAAGTAACTTAGTTTTTATAATTAGTTTTATCTCACTTATTTTTTGGACATATATGGGTTATGCAGTGAGATTAGTTGAGAAAAAATAATATTTAGAGAGGTGAAGATATGTTTAAAAATTTAGATTTAGAAACATTTATCGAAGATTTATCGTCAGAAAAACCAACACCAGGAGGTGGAAGTGTAGCTGCTTTAGTTGGAGCTTTAGCCTCAGGATTAAATAACATGGTTTATAGTTTAACTGTTAACAAAAAAGCTTTTAACAATTTAACTGATGAAGAGAAAAGTTTGGTATTGGTTTCTATAGAAAGAACTAAAAACTTAAAAAATGAGTTTTTTAAGGCAATGGAAGAAGATAAAAGTGCTTTTGAAGGTTTAATGAATTCATATAAACTTCCTAAAGGTACTGAGGAAGAAGTAGGATTTAGAAATAAAGAAATAGAAATAAACACAATAAAGGCTTTAGAAGCTCCTCTAAATTTAGCGAGAAAAGCTTTAGAGTTATATAAGGAAATAGAGATTGGGGTTAAGTATGGGAATAAGGGAGCTATTTCTGATGCTGGAGTTTCAGCAATTCTTACTCATTCTACAATTGAAAGTGCAATTATGAATGTTAAGATTAATTTAGCTTATTTAACTAATGAAGAATTTAAAGCTTCGGTCAATAATGAAATAGATAATATAATTAAAGAGTCAATTGAGAAAAAAGAAATGTTTGTAGGTAAGGTTTATAGTATTATTGAGGGTTAAAAACTGAATTAATTATAAAAATTAGGTCTTTAGATTTTTTAATATCTAAAGACCTAATTTATTTAATATTTATAATTCGGCTAAAGATTTAAAGGTATATCCTTGATTCTTAGCTTCTTTAATAATAGTTTTAAGAACTTCAGTATTTGTTTTAGACACTGAATGAAGTAGCATTATTTCACCTGGATGAAAACCTTCAGTTATCTTTTTTATTGCAAAGTCTTCACTAGGTTGTTTTTCTTGAATCCAATCTCTATAAGCAAAACTCCAAAAGATTGTTTTGTAACCTAGCTTTTCAGTTCTAGCTAATGAAAGTTCAGAATATTTTCCCATAGGTGGTCTAAAGTATTTAGGCATCTCTTTTCCTGTTATCTCAGAAAAAAGTTCTTCCACATCTTTAAATTCCTTTTCAAACTTTTTTTCATCTCTTATTGATGCCATTGAAGGATGATGAGAACTATGATTGCCAACGATATGACCTTCTTCAACCATTCTTTTAACTATATCAGGGTAATCTTTTAAATAAGGACGAACAACAAAAAAAGCTGCAGGAACTTGTTCTTCCTTTAATATATCTAGAATTTTAAGGGTATTTCCATTTTCGTATCCTTGGTCAAAAGTAAGATATATAACTTTTTCTTGTGTATTACCTAAATAATAGGTAGAATATTTAGAATTAAACTTAGCAGTTTCTTTGGGTGAAGAAGGTGTTTGACCTTTAACATCTGAGTGAAAGTACCAATCATATTCTTTGCTATCAAAATCTTCTGCATTTGTATTAAATGCAAAAATATTTAAACTAATAAAAATTAAACTTAAGAATTTACTTATACTTTTCATTTTATCACCTCAAAAATAGTTTTTGTATTTCTAAAATATTTAGTAGAGTACTTTATTCCAATATTGGTTTTCTTTTATTGAAATAAAAAACTTAATAAAGTATAATTTTAAAGGATAGACAAATGAAAGAAGGGAATGTACATAAATGAAACTTGGAATTGTTGGATTACCTAATGTTGGAAAGAGCACTCTTTTCAATGCTATTACTAAAGCTGGAGCAGAATCAGCTAATTATCCATTCTGTACAATAGAACCGAATGTTGGTGTTGTTGCTGTTCCTGATAAAAGATTAGATGTATTAGAGAAGATATATAATTCAAAAAAGAAGGTTTATACTTCAGTAGAATTTTATGATATAGCTGGTTTAGTTAAAGGAGCTTCAAAAGGAGAAGGATTAGGAAACAAATTCTTATCTCATATAAGAGAAGTTGCAGCTATCTGTCATGTAGTTAGATGCTTTGATGATGAAAATGTTGTTCATGTTGAAGGATCGGTTGACCCAATAAGAGATATAGAAACAATTAATCTAGAATTAATATTCTCTGATTTAGAAGTTTTAGAGAGAAGAATGGAAAAAAGCGTGAAGTTAGCTAGATCTGGAGATAAAACAGCTAAAGCAGAATATTCTTTAATGGAAAGAATTAAAGCCCACTTAGAAGATAATAAACCAGTGAGAACTTTAGAAGTTACAGAAGAAGAGGATGAAATTGTAAAATCTCTATTTTTAATAACTTCAAAACCTGTGTTATATGTATGTAATATATCTGAAGATGATATGATGAGTGGAAATCTTGAAAATGACTTGGTTAAAAAAGTTCAAGAACATGCTAAAAGTGAAAACTCTGAAACTGTTATTGTAGCTGCTAGATTAGAAGAAGAACTATCAGGTTTAGAGGAAGAAGAAAAGGCAGAAATGTTAGAAGAGTATGGACTTACTGAATCTGGCTTAGATAAACTAATTAGAACTAGCTACAAACTTTTAGGGTTAATGAGTTACTTAACTGCTGGAGTTCAAGAAGTAAGAGCTTGGACGATAGTAAATGGGACTAAAGCACCTCAAGCAGCTGGAAAAATTCACTCAGATATAGAAAGAGGTTTTATAAGAGCTGAAATAGTGTCCTTTGATGCTTTAGTAGAATTAGGATCAGAAGCTGCTGCAAAAGAAAAAGGATTATATAGATTAGAGGGAAAAGAATATGTAATGAAAGATGGAGATGTAGTTAATTTTAGATTTAACGTATAATATATTTCTGGAGTTAAAAGGTTGTTATGCCTATATTTGGGTGTAGCAATCTTTTTTTGCTTGGAAATCTAGTAAGCAATCAATACATATTTGCATAATTATTAAAGAACTATACTAATTTGTATAATAATAACTTTGACTAATTTAAAAAAATATTAAAAAAACCTTCTAAAATATTGAAGGTTTTTCTAATTTACTATAGAATATATATATCAAGTGGTTAAAAGTGGTGAAAAGTGGTGTAGAATAAATAGAAAGTAGTTTTTGAGGTGTGAAATGTTTATAGGAGAGTATAATCATGGACTAGATGCCAAAAATAGAATGATTATTCCCTCTAAGTTAAGAGAAGAATTAGGCAATAAATTCATCTTAACTAAAGGGCTTGATGGGTGCCTATATGCATACCCTTTAAACGAATGGAAAATACTTGAAGAGAAATTGAAGTCATTGCCACTTACTAATAAAGATGCTAGAGCCTTTGTTAGATTTTTCTTTTCTGGAGCCACTGAGATAGAGTTAGACAAGCAAGGAAGAGGGTTAATACCACAAAATCTTTTAGAATATGCGAAGATAGAAAAGGAAATAGTAAGTATTGGAGTACTTACTAGAGTAGAGATCTGGAGCAAAGACAAGTGGAATGAATATAATGATGAAAATATAGATTATGACAGTTTGGCAGAAAAAATGAGCGATTTAGGCATTTAAGGAGTGGTATTAATGGAATTTAAACATGTCTCAGTATTGCTTGAGGAATGTATAGAAGCGTTAAATATTAAAAAGCAAGGTTATTATGTAGATTGTACAATGGGTGGCGCAGGTCATTCATCGCATATAGTAAGTAACTTAAATAATGATGGAAGACTAATAGGAATTGACCAAGACACAGATGCATTAAATGCAGCAAAGGAAAAGTTAAAAGACTACAACAATGTTATATATGTGCATAACAATTTTCATAATATTTATGATATTTTAGAAGAACTTAACATTGAAAAAGTTGATGGAATACTTATGGACTTAGGCGTTTCATCTTATCAGCTAGATGCTGGTGAAAGAGGATTTAGCTATATGCAAGATGCGCCTCTTGATATGAGAATGAATAGAGACAAGGAGTTTAGTGCCTACGATGTAATCAATGATTACTCAGAAGAGGACTTATATAGAATTATAAAAGACTATGGAGAGGAGAGGTTTAGTAAAAGAATTGCTTCATTTATAGTAAAAAGGCGAAATGAAAAACCTATAGAGACAACATTAGAATTAGTAGATATTATTAAAGCTGCTATACCAGCAAAAGCTAGGAGAGATGGTCCTCACCCAGCTAAAAGAACTTTTCAGGCTATAAGGATAGAAGTTAATGGTGAACTTGAAATATTGGATAAAGCTATAGATGATAGTGTGAAAAAACTAAATAGCAATGGAAGATTAGCAATTATAACATTTCATTCCTTAGAAGATAGAATTGTTAAAAATAAGTTTAGAGACTTAGAGAATCCTTGTAAATGTCCAAAAGAGTTTCCAATATGTGCGTGTGGGAAAAAGCCAACGGTAAAAGTTTTATCTAGAAAGGCTATAGCACCAACAGATGAGGAAATAGAAGTTAATCCTAGAAGTAGAAGTGCAAAATTGAGAGTTTTAGAGAAGATTTAGGTATAAAAGAATGGGGATGTGAATAAATTGAAATTAGAGGAATATGATTATATAAAAGGTAATACAGCATTAAGTCCAAAAAGAAAACAGAATGAATTTGATTGGGAAAAATATGAGCAGCTAAAGAAAGCCAAAAAACAAAGAAACATAAGAATAAATGAGAAAAGGAAGAAAATCAGAAGCGGAGTTGGGCAAGTAATTACCATAGTTTTTGTACTCGGATTTGCAACTATAATGAGAGATTCCCACGTTTATAAAATACAAAACTCCATAGCTGATCTAGATAACAAAATAAATTCAGTAGTAGCAGAAAATGAGGCGTTAAATGTTGAGATATTAAAGGCTTCATCTTTATCTAGCATTAAAAACAATGCAGAAAACGGGTTAGGAATGACAACACCCAAAAAAGAAAATGTTATAAAGATAGACTTATCTGAAAATAACTTTTCTCAAAATGAAAATAACTTAAATAAAGATATGAAAAACGGCCTATTTGAAAACATAAAGGATGCACTTTGGTAGGTGCATCTTAGTTTTTGTATCAGTAATAATATGGGGGTTTAGTTGTGAAAAAAAACTATAGAGATAACGCTACAAGTAAAAAAAGAATGAGACTTGTACTAACAGGATTGTGTATATTCTTCTTTGTTTTGTCCTTAAGGTTATCTTATATAATGATAGGAAAAAGACAAGAGTATTCAGCGAGAGCAATTGAACAATGGACAAGTGAAGTTAAAATTGATGCAAGAAGAGGAAAAATACTAGATAGAAATGGAAAGGAACTTGCAGTATCAGCTAATGTGTATAGAGTGGACTTTGATTTAAACGCAATAAGAAAATATTTAGAAAAAGTGAAAAAAGTCAATGACGATATTGCTAAAGATATAGCGGTGGCAGTAGGTATGGAGACTACAGATGTTGTAAAGAAACTTGAGACGAGACTACCTTCTGGGAATTTAGCAGGATCTGCTACCTTAATTAGAAGAATTGAAAAAGCAGAAGCAGATAAGGTAAAAGCATTAGATATAAGTGGGGTAATAGTATCACCAGATACTAAAAGATATTATAGAAATGATAATTTCTTAGCGCAAGTACTTGGGGTAACAAATTCTGATGGTCAGGGACTTGGGGGAGTTGAGCTTCAATATAATAAGCAACTTTCAGGTGTACCTGGAATGAGAATAGCGGAACTTGATAGTAGAAGTGAAGAATTACCATATACCGTTTCAAAGTTTACACCGCCTGTAGATGGAAAAGATTTAACATTAACGGTAGATGAAAGCATACAATTCTTTGCAGAAAAAGCTGCTGAAGAAGCTCTAAGTGATAATAAGGCTAAAGCTGTAAGTGTAATTGTAATGAATCCTAAAAATGGTGAAGTATTAGCAATGGCAAATAAACCAGACTTTAATCCTAACAAGCCATATGATGGTGCAGAAGGTTTTGAAGGAAATAATTCAAGTGAAAAATTACAAAAGATGTGGAGAAATAGGAGTGTATCGGACTCCTTTGAACCTGGATCTATATTTAAAGTATTTACTGCACAATCATCTTTAGAAGATGGAGTAGGAGATGTAGGAGAAACTTATGTATGTAATGGATCTACTGTTGTTGGCGGAAGAACTATAAAATGCTGGAGAACTTCAGGTCATGGAACTGAAACCTTTGCTGACATTATAAAAAATTCCTGCAACGTTGGATTTATTGAATTAGGAAAAAGAATAGGAAAAGAAAGTTTAACTAAACATATTGCAGACTTTGGATTTGGAAAGGTAAGTGGAGTAGACTTACCAGGAGAAGCTAAAGGAATAGTTAAGCCCCTAAAAGATATTTCAGAAGTTGACCTTGCGACTATAGCTTTTGGTCAAACAAATACTGTTAACCCTATCCAATACATGGCAGCATTTAATGCAGTGGCTAATGGTGGAACTTGGATACAACCTCACGTTATGAAACAAGTATCACATAAAGATGAAAATGGAACCGAAATAATAGATGAAAAATTTGAACCAACTACTAGAACAGTAGCTACTACAGAAAAAACAAAAGTTTTAAGATCATATCTTGAAAGAGTTGTAACTGAAGGATCTGCAAAAAAAGCTTTTGTAGAAGGATATCATATAGGAGGAAAAACTGGTACAGCTCAAAAAGTTAATCCAGTCACAAAAACATATCAAGGTTATATATCAACATTTGTTGGAATGGCGCCTATTGATGATCCTGAGATAACTGTTATGGTTTCTATTGATGAACCTGGTGGAACTGATTATTATGCAGGTATGATAGCAGCTCCAGTTGCACACACATTATTTAGTGATATATTCAACTATTTAGAAAGTAATGCAGATAATATAGGTGCTGCTAGCTTAGCTAAGGAAGTAGTAATTCCTGAGATCAGAGGACTTAAGGTTCAGGATGCTAAGAAAATGTTAAAAGACTTAAAACTAGATTATGAGATAGATGGAAGTGGAGAGTATGTAACAAAAGTATCTCCAATACCAGGGTATTCAGTTAAAGAAGGAAGTAAATTAAATATTTATACAGGTTCAAGCCAAGAGTATAATAAGGATATAATAATGCCGAATGTTAAAGGATATAGCAAGGAGCAGTCAACTAAATTATTCACTTCATTAGGATTAAAGTATGAATATGAAGGCTTTGGATTAATTAGTGAACAAAGTATTGAACCTGGGGATGTTATTTCAAAAGGAACTACTGTAAAATTAAAATTATCTAATGATACTCAAGATGGAGGATTTTAGCATGTGGTTTACCACATGCTCATCTTTTGTTTAAAATAAGGTTATTATGGAAAGAATACTAGCATAGTATTTTAAGGAGTGTATTTATGTTACTGGAAAATTTATTAAAAGGATTAGACTATAAATTAATCAGTGGGGATTTAAAAACTAATGTAAAAGAAATTAGATATGATAATAGAAAAGTTACATCAAGAGACTTATTTGTCTGTATAAAGGGATTTAAGGTTGATGGGCATGAGTTTGCAAAATCAGCTATTGATAACGGAGCAACGGTTATAATCACAGAGAAGAAATTAGAGATTAATCATGGAATTACTGAGGTTTTAGTTGAAGATAGTAGAAAGGCTTTAGCTGTAATTAGTTCTAACTATTATGATAATCCTTCATCTAAGATGAAGATAATTGGTGTTACAGGAACTAATGGTAAAACAACAACTGCATTTATGTTAAAATCAATACTTGATAAAGCAGGACATAAAACAGGACTTGTAGGAACTATAGCTAACTATATAGGAAACAAGGTTATAAAAACAGAGAGAACAACTCCTGAGTCATTTGAACTACAAAAGTTATTTAAAGAAATGGTGGATGAAGAAGTTGAATATTGTATTATGGAGGTATCTTCACATTCTTTAGAGCTTAACAGAGTTTATGGAGTAGAATTTTATATAGGTATATTTACTAATTTAACAAGGGATCATTTAGATTTTCATTTAACTTTTGAAAATTATTATAAAGCTAAATATAAGCTATTCCAGAATTCTAAATTCAAAATAGTAAATATGGATGATGAATATGGACAAAGAGTTAAAAGAGATCTTATTTCTGAAGGTTCAGAAGGAAATATAATAACATATTCTATAAATAATTCTGGAGATTTTGATGCGCGTAATATATCTGTAAATGGAATTTTATCTAACTTTAATGTAAGATATAAAGAGGACTCTAAAGATATGGTACTACAGATACCAGGTGATTATAATATTTATAATGCTTTAGGAGCCATAGCATCAGCAAGGATATTAGATATAACTTGGGAAAACATCATAAATGCATTAAAGGAAACTGTAGTAGCTGGAAGATGTGAAAGAGTAGTTGGGAAGTATCCTAATGATTATGAAATAATAATAGATTTTGCACACACACCAGATGGTTTAGAGAATATATTAAAAACCGCAAGGAAATTTACAAACAATAGATTGATTTGTATTTTTGGATGTGGTGGAGATAGAGATAAGCAAAAACGTGGAGAAATGGGACAAATAGCTGTTGAACTTGCTGACTACAGTATAATAACATCTGATAATCCAAGAACAGAAGATCCTTTACTAATAATTAATGATATAGTTAAAGAACTTAAAAAGAACAATTATGAAGTTGAAGAGAATAGACATGTAGCTATTGAAAAAGGAATGAAGATTGCTAAAGATGGTGATGTGCTTATATTAGCAGGAAAAGGACATGAAACCTATCAAGTTTTAAAAGAGAAAACTATAGATTTTGATGAAAGAAAGATAATAAAAGAAATATTAGCTAAAATTTAAGGAGTAAACTATGGAAAAATTAACTTTGGAAGAGATAGTTAAGGCTGTTGACGGAACACTTATAGTTAAAGGAAATATTACTGAATTTGATAAAATCTCAACTGATAGTAGGGAAATTTCTCCTAATAGTATATTTATTGCACTAAATGGCGAGAATTTTAATGGCAATAAATATGCTCCTAATGCTATAACAGGTGGAGCTAAGCTTTGTATAGTAGATGAAGAAATTGAAATTCCTGAGAATAGTGATTGTTCACTCATAAAGGTAAAGAGTGGAAAAGAAGCTCTATTAAACTTAGCAGAGTATTATAGAAGTAAATTACCTATAAAGATAATTGGGGTAACAGGTTCTACAGGAAAAACTTCTACAAAAGATTTAATTGGAGCAGCATTATCTAAAAGATTTAAAGTTTTTAAGACAAAAGGAAATTTTAATAATGAAATCGGTGTTCCTCTTATGATATTTTCTCTAGATGAATCTTATGAAGTAGCGGTTTTAGAAATGGGTATGAATAATTTTGGAGAAATACATAACCTAGCTAAGGTTGCAAGACCAGATATTGCCGTAATAACAAACATAGGAATATCTCATATAGAGAATTTAGGATCTCAAGAAGGTATACTTAAAGCTAAGATGGAAATAACAGATTATTTTACTAAGGAAAATACTTTGATAATAAATGGGGAAGATTCATTTTTAATTTCTATTAAAGATAAAGACTATAAAATTGTATCTTGTGGATTAAACGAAAAAGCTAATTTAAAAGCTACAGAAGTAAAGCTAATGGAAGAATCTATAGAGTTTATACTTAATAAAGATGATGAAAAACATAAATTTAATATTGATGTACCTGGAGAGCATAGTGTGTTAAATTCCTTATTAGCAATAGGATGCGGTGTTGAGCTTGGTGTAAGTTATGATGATATAAGTGAGGGATTAAAAAACTTAGCAAGAACACCCATGAGACTTGAGATTATTAGAAATAAAGAGGGTTATGTAATTATTAACGATTGTTATAACGCATCTCCTCAATCAATGAAATCTGCTTTAGAGGTTCAAAATAATATAAAATGTAATAAAAGGATAGCTGTATTAGGAACCATGTTAGAGCTTGGAGACGAATCCTATTTAGCTCATAAAGAAATTGGTGAATATGCTAAAGAGATAAAGGTTGATGAACTACTAGTAACTGGAGACTTCTCTAAAGCTTATAAAGAAGGTTTTGGAGAGGATACTAAAGTGTTTAATACGAAACTAGAGTTAATAGAGTATTTAAAAGCTAATGTTATTATAGGTAATAGTATTTTAGTTAAAGCTTCAAGAAGTATGAAATTTGAAGAAATAGTGGATGCCGTTAAATAATATTTACAAAGGAGGTGTCCCGGGGGTAGGGGGACATGAATAAGATTATGGATTTTATAAGTACAGACATGTTAATATCATTGATTTTATCTTTTTTAGTTGCAACGATAATAGGTTCACCTATTATAAAAGGGTTGTATAATTTGAAATTTGGACAAAATATAAGACAGGACGGACCTCAAAGTCATTTAAAGAAAGCTGGAACACCAACTATAGGTGGACTTATCTTTATTACTTCAACTACAATTGTCACATTTATAATGATTAGAGATATAAAAGACGAGGCCTTTGTTGCTTTATTTGCTTTCATTGCTTTTGGGTTTATAGGATTTTTGGATGATATAATTAAAATAGTTAAAAGAAATAATTTAGGATTAAGGGCGTATCAAAAAATGATCCTGCTTTTAATTGTTTCAGGTGTATTATCTTATTATAGTTATGTCGAACTTGGTACTAAGATAAATATACCTTTTATAAATACTCAATGGGACTTAGGAGTTTTATATATACCTTTTGTTATTTTCTATTTTGCTGCAACTACTAATGCAGTTAATCTAACAGATGGATTAGATGGATTAGCTACTTCAATTACTATTTTAGTTATGACATTTTTATCAATAGTAAGTTTCAATTTAGGAAACTATACTTTAACTATATTTTCTATAGTTTTAGCAGGATCGCTACTTGGATTTTTAAGATTTAATGCTTTTCCAGCTAGAGTATTTATGGGAGATACGGGTTCTTTAGCATTAGGGGGAGCGGTTGCAACAGTAGCTCTTTTATTAAAGATTCCATTTATAGTTGTAATAATTGGCGCTATATATGTAATAGAAACCTTGTCAGTTATAATTCAAGTTTCATCCTTTAAGTTAACTGGAAAAAGAGTGTTTAAAATGGCTCCGATTCATCATCATTTTGAGAATATGGGATGGAGCGAAACTAAGATAGTGACGATTTTTTCAATTATAACAGTTGTATTATGTTTTATAGGATTTCTCTCTCTCTAATAATTTATGGAGGATTAATGAATGAAAAAATTTAACTCTAAACTTAAAATGGGTCAAATAGATTATCCATTGTTTTATGTAGTATTTTTTATATTAGCTATTGGAGTAGTAATGGTATATTCTGCTTCAACGTATTACGGGATGTATGTGATGAAAGAAAATGATTCTATGTATTTTCTTAAAAGGCAGGCGTTTTTTGCGGTAATTGGTATAGCTGCTATGCTTTTTATGATAGCGTTTGACTATCATAAATTAAAAAAACTTACACCCCTTATATTAATAGTTACAGTACTTTTACTTGTAGCAGTATTTTTCTTTCCAGAAGTAAAAGGAGCGCAGAGATGGATAAAAGTTGGGCCTCTTAGTTTACAGCCTTCAGAGGTTGCAAAATATGCAGTAATACTGTTTTTAGCTTTAAGCTTAGAGCAAAAAGGTGAAAGAGTGAAAGGATTAATTTATGGAGTTCTGCCATATTTAGCTTTTTCAGGTTTTTTTGCGGGAATGGTATTATTACAAAAAAATCTATCTATTGCATCCGTAATAATGATAGTTACATTAATAGTTTTATTTATTTCAGGAGCAAGATTAAAAGATTTTGCAGTTATACTACCAGTTTTATTTGCGGGTGCAGTATTTTTCATTTTATCAGAGCCATATAGAAAAGCTAGACTTCTTAATTTTATAAATCCATGGCAAGATCCTGCAGGAAATGGGTATCAGCTTATTCAATCATTTTTAGCATTAGGCTCTGGAGGAATAACTGGACTTGGATTAGGTCAATCAAGACAAAAAACCTTATATATGCCTGAACCACATAATGACTTTATATTTTCTATTATTGGAGAGGAATTAGGCCTTATAGGATGCCTTTTCATAATAGCTTTATTTGGAATACTTATATGGAGAGGGATAACAATAGCTATAAAAGCTAAAGATACCTATGGAACATTATTAGCTGTAGGAATAACATCTGTAATAGCAGTTCAAGCAATAATAAATATAGCTGTTGTAACAGGTTCTATGCCAGTTACAGGAGTACCACTTCCTTTTATAAGTTATGGAGGTAGTGCCTTAGTTATAAATATGACGGCCATGGGGATACTTTTAAATATATCAAGGCAAACAGAAAAATCAGAGGTCTTTTAACTTTGCGTAAGCAAAGTTTTTTTTTGGAAATAATTTAAAATTAATAAAATTGTAATGAAAAAAATGGGTTAAAGTGTTATTATAAATATAAGATTTTTTGTAAGGAGAGCTTAAGTGGAGGCATTAAAATATATAGAGGAGAAAAAAAGAAAAAAAAAAATAAAAAAAACTATAGCTTTATTAATGGTATTAATAGGGCTTTTAATACTGTTCTTAATTAAGGCACCAATATTTAACATAAATAATGTTAAAATAGTCAGTAATGATAATGAAGTTGCTTTAAAAGACGATATAGAAAATAAGCTTCAAGGGATAAAGGGACGGAATATTTTTTACGTAAAAAGAAGTTACATAGAATCAATATTAAAAAATGATCCCTATATAAAAGATGTAAAAGTAACTAAAGCCCTTCCTAATAAGTTAACTGTTGAAGTAAAAGAAAATAAAAAGATATTTACAGTTGAACAAAATGGTAATTATTATGCACTTGATGAAAGTGGAAAGGTTCTTGATAAAAAGCTTGGTGAAGATGATTTAGTTAAATTAGAAGGTATAACTATACAAGATAAAGAAATTGGTGAAAAAATAACAGAAGATGAAAAGATATTAGAAATAATTAAAGATTTTGGTGCTCTTATTAATTCAAATACTTCTAGCATTAAGTTTAGTAAGTTAGATATTAGTAACCTATCAAATATAAGTTTGTATAGTAATGAGGTTCTTATAAAAATAGGTGGAAACTTTGACTTGACTAGAAAGTTAAATAATGCCGTCAATATATTGAAAAACGATAAAGTTGATATAAAAAAAGGTTACATTGATGTTAGTGTGGAAGGCAATCCCGTTATAAAAGAGGAATAGGAGGTATAACATGAAAAGACTTTATTCTCAGATAGCAGTTGCAATAGTATGTGCACTTTTAGGATTTTTCTTATCCTATCAATTTAAATTAATAAACGCTAGAGAAGAAAACAAACAGCAAAGTACTTCTGCTACTACAGATATATTAAAAGAAGTAGAAAGCTTAAAGGTAGAAAGAGATGATGTAAAAAAACAAAATGAAGATCTTCAGGCTCAACTAAAAAAGATAGAAGATGAAGCTGCAAAATCTGGAGCTGTTGACATGGACATTAAAAAAGAGTTGGATACTACAAGAATGATTACAGGTACAGTAGATGTAAAAGGGCAAGGGATTATTTTGCGTATAACACCTAAAAGTGATATATTTTCATCTAATAAAGAAAGTGCTACATTATTAGATGAGTTAGAATTAATACATCTTGTTAATAGTTTATGGTTTGCAAGGGCGGAGGCTGTATCTATTAATGATTATAGACTAACACCTCAAACAGGTATAAAAAATTCTGGTAGCGTAGTAAACATAGGAAGTGAAGGAAGAGTAGATCCAAGTAAAGAAATTATAATTAAAGCTATAGGTGATAAAAATTCACTTGATGCTGCACTAAAGTTTGCTAATACTTTGAATTTTCAAAACTTAGGAAGTTATAAAAAAGAAATAGAACCATCAGATGAGATTGTAATAAAGAAAAGTGTAAAAGGATTAAATTCTAATTATATAAAACCTGTTAAGTAAAGGAAGTGATTAAATGATAGCATTTATAGGACTTTTAATTGGAGTTATTATAGGATTGACAACTAATATAAATATTCCTGATAAGTTTTCACCATATATGTCAGTAGCAATTTTGGCATGTTTGGATTCAGTTTTTGGAGCTGTTAGAGCTTCATTATCTAAAAATTTTCAAGCTGATGTATTTATTTCTGGATTTTTTGGTAATGCTGCATTAGCAGCAGCCTTAGCCTATTTAGGAGATAAACTTGGGATACCTATATACATAGCCGCTGTTATTGTTTTTGGAGGCAGAATTTTTGATAATTTTGCTATTGTAAGAAGATTATTATTAGAAAAAGCGAAATCTCGTTAATGGAGGTTTAAGGATGAAATATAATGAAGCAAGTATTTTTGTTTTTATAGCCTCCATAATAATAGGTGTTTTAATAGCTTTAAATATAAATTTATCATCTACGTCTTCTAATATTCAACTAACAGCAAATGAATATAGTAAGGCTGTAGATGAGCGTACTAAATTAAGACAAGAGATAAATGCTTTAGATACTAACAATGATGAAATTATAAATAAACTTAACGATTATACATACTCTGAACAAAAAAATGAAAAAATAATTGAAGACTTAAAATCTCAACTTAGTTTATATAAAATGATAGATGGCTTTGAAGATACTAAAGGATCAGGAATTAAAATTACTATAAGAGATGGTGATTATGAAAGCTTAGGTATAACAGATCCAAAGATGATGTGGTTTTATTTACTTCATGATAATGATATGATAAATGTAGTTAATGATTTAAGAGCCGTTGGTACAGAAGCAATATCTATAAATGGATATCGTATATATCCGTTTTCGGGATTGATATGTGATGGTCCATTTCTTAGGATTTATGGAGATATACAGATTCCACAACCTTTTGAGGTTGAAGTAATAGGAGAACCAAAAGTTCTTCAAGATTTTCTTGCGAGTGATAATTCATATATAACCGGCTTAAAAGCAAGAGGCGTGGACGTTAAAGTAAAGGAAGTAAAAGAGATTATAATGAGGGCTAAAATAAATACAACAAAACCAGAATTTATGGAACAATACACAAATTAATAAATAAACCGCCACAATAAAAACTTATTTTTGTTGTGGCGGTTTATTTTAATGAGATTATTAAATTGCTTCAAAAATAATAGAAAATAAAGTCATACTCTTCCAAATAGCTATGTTTTGTATTATAATTAATTATATGAATTTGAAGGAAATATATATATTTTGGAGAATATATAGAAATAGGAGATGAAGTTTTGAGCATAAAGGAAAATATACAAAAAATTAAAGAAACTTTAGAAGATGACATAACTCTTATAGCTGTATCTAAAACTAAACCTTTAGAAGCTCTAGAAGAAGCCTATAGCTATGGAATACGTGATTTTGGAGAAAATAAAGTTCAAGAACTTTTAGAAAAGTACGATAACTTTCATAAAGATGTAAAATGGCATCTTATAGGTCATCTACAGACAAATAAAGTTAAGTATATAGTAGATAAGGTTTTTCTTATTCATTCTCTAGATTCTATTAAGTTATTACAACAAATAGAGAAAATCTATGGAAGTAATGATAAAATAGCAAATGTATTAATTCAAATAAACATAGGGAAAGAAGAAACTAAAGCAGGTATCTTTGAGGAAGAACTAGATGCTTTAGTAAATGAAATAGAAAAATGTAAATATGTTAAAGCTTTAGGATTAATGGTTATTATACCTAAAGGAGATGAGCAAGAAAATAGAAAGTATTTTAAGTCTACTAAAAACATATGGGATAAATTAGAAGAACAGAAGTTCAAAAATATAACAATGAGGCACTTGTCCATGGGAATGAGTAGTGATTATATAACTGCCTTAGAAGAAGGAAGTAATATGATTAGAGTTGGGCAAGGCATTTTTGGGAAAAGATAAAATTTAGGAGGAATTGATATGGCAGCTAAAATGGTTGATAAAGTAAAAGAATTATTTGGTTTTGGAGAATATGAAGATGAATTTGAAGAATTTGAAGATAGTGAAGAATTTTCAGAAGTAGCAATGGATGAAGTTGAACCTGTATTGTCAAATAAAAAGAATAATAAAGTAGTAAATATTCATACTGCTTCTTCTGCAAAGGTCACTATAAAAAAGCCAACAGTATATGATGATGCTACTGAGATTTGTGAAGCATTAAAATCAAGAAAGATTGTGGTTATTAATACATCTGCACTTGAAACAAGAATTGCCCAAAGGTTATTAGATTTTGTGTCTGGAGCATGTTTTGCTTTAGCAGGGGAACTACAAGAGATAGAAAGAGGTGTATATATTTTATCACCATCAAATGTTGAAGTAACAAATGAATTAAAAAGCGAACTTTCTTCAAAAGGGATGTTTAACTGGAGTAAATAAAGCTCAGGAGGGCAAATAATATATGATATATACTACACTCTCACTATTTATAAAAGTTATTCAATTTGCAATATTTGCAGATGTAATACTTTCTTTAATGGAATCTATGGGTTCACCTGTAAAATATCATTATATAGTTAAAAATTTTACAAAGCCAATACTAGAGCCCTTTGAAAAATTGCAAAGTAAATTAAATTTAAATATTCCTGTTGATTTGTCACCTTTTTTAGCTTTAATAGCACTTAATATAATAGAAAAGCTATTAAGATTAATATTTTAATAATGGATAAAAAGGAACTAACTAGAATATTTGAAGGGGAAGAACTTATATTAGCTATAGGATTATTAGAGAAATACAGTCTTTCTAAGGAATATAATATTCCTATGTTCTCACAAAGTTTTTTGACTCCTAATATATGGATGTATTTTACTGAAAGAATATCTAAAGATATTAGTGTAGAAATAAACGGGGGTTTTGAGGACTGCGAAAGAAAAATGATTGCTTTTAATAATCTATATGAGGCTCCTTTCCCTATGAAAATATTAGAGATAACCAATAAATCAAGATTTAGAACCTTGGAACATAAGGATTATTTAGGTGGAATATTATCATTAGGAATAAAACGTGACAAATTAGGAGACTTAATTCTAGACAATGATAAATGTTTTGTAGCTATTTCTGAAGAATTGACTGATTTTTTGATTGATAACTTAGAGTTTATTGGGAAAAATCCTTGTGATGTAAAAATAGTTGAGAGTAATGAAGAGCTACCTAGTGTTAAGTTTACAGAAAGCAATATAAATATAGCTTCATTAAGAATAGATTCTGTTGTAGCATCTTTAGCTAATGTTTCAAGAAGTGAAGCAGTAAAACTAATTAATTCGGGAAAGATTTTAGTTAACTATTCTAATAATATAGATAAGAGTTATGAAGTAAAGTTAAATAGTACTATTACTATTAGAGGAAAAGGTAAATTTATTATTTCAGAAATTACTGGGAAAACGAAAAGTGATAAGTTGAAAATAAAAGTAAAAAAATATACATAATGTAGAGGTGATACAGATGAAAATTACTCCAATGGATATTAGCAATAAGGAGTTTAAAAAAGGATTAAGAGGATATAATCCAGAAGAAGTTGATGAGTTTTTAGATGAAATTGTAGATAATTATGAGGAACTTTACAAAGACAATGCCTTATTAAAAGAAAAAGTATCTGCACTTTCAGAGAAAATTGAACATTATGGAAAAATAGAAAATACTATTCAAAATACTTTACTATTAGCTCAAAATGCAGCTGAGCAAGCTAGAAGTTCAGCAAAAAAAGAAGCTGATATGTTAGTTAAAAATGCTAATGATACTGCTCAAAAGATATTAGATAAAGCTCATGCAGATGTAGTTCAAATAAACGATGAGTTTGATAGAATAAAACAAGAGTTCATTAAGTTTAGAGCGAAATTTAGGAACTTCATGAATACTCAATTAGAAACTTTTGATGATTTGGAAAAGGATTTTATTAAAAATTATAATATAACAAATCCATTAGAAGATATTGAAGAAAAAGAAGTAGCAGTAGATTTAAATCTTAATGATGAAGACGAAGAAGAAATAAGTAATGATTTAGATCAAATAAAAAGTTTCTTTGCTAATAAATAAGTGATAAAAAGGCAAAATCTAATAGATTTTGCTTCTTTTAATTTTAATAGTAATATTGAATGTTATAAAAACATCTAATTTTGAAAACAATAGTAATAGTATATTATAAACTATCGGAGAGGTGTTGATTAGATGGATAAAAATAAGTTCAATATATATAAAGAAAAATTATTAAAAGAAAAAGATAAAATTAAATTAATAATAGATAATCTAGAGAAAAATGATTTTGGAAGTATTAATATAGAAATGGCTTCAGAAATATCACATTATGATAACCATCCAGCAGATGCAGCAGGAGATGTGTATGATATGGAAAGAGGTATGGCTCTAAAAAGAAAAGAAGAGGTTTTGTTAGAACAGGTTGAAAACTCCTTAAAATCTTTAGAGAAAGGAAGTTATGGAACCTGTAAATCCTGTGGTGAAGAGATTTCAGAAGAAAGATTAGAGTTTATACCTTATGCAGAATATTGTATAGATTGTCAGAAGTTAATAAGCTCTATAGGAAATCAAGAAAAAAGACCTGTAGAAGAACAGGTTATTGGCACACCATTTTATTATGAGCATTTAAGTAAAGATTACACAGGTTTTGATGAAAAGGATAGTTATCAAGCTGTGGAGAAATTTAATAGGATAGAAGACTTGGAATATTCCGGTGATGATGATATGATGTATGTTGAACCTATAGAAAAGATAAGTAATGAACAATATAAGGCAGGACTACCTGACTAAGATTATTGTTTTAGTATGAGGAGTAGTATTTTAATGGAAGAGTTAATATTTAAGATAACTTCTGAAGAAGTTAATAAAAGAATAGACAAATATCTATCAGAAGTTATCGAAAATAAGTCTAGAAGTTTTATTCAAGGATTAATAGATAATGATAATATAAAAGTGAATGATAAGTTAATAAAAAGTAATTACAAATTAAAGCTTAATGATATTATAGAAGTAAACTTACCTGAACCTCTTGAGCTAGAGGTTAAAGCTGAAGATATAAAACTAGATATAGTTTACGAAGATCATGATGTTATTGTAGTAAATAAACCTCAAGGGATGGTAGTGCATCCTGCACCAGGTAATTATACAGGAACATTAGTAAATGCATTACTTTATCATTGTAAAGATTTATCAGGTATTAATGGAGTCATTAGACCAGGGATAGTTCATAGGATAGATAAAGATACCTCAGGGATATTGGTAGTTGCAAAAAATGATAATAGTCATAATTTTTTAGCTGCTCAACTAAAAGATCATTCTATGAAAAGAGAATATTATGCTTTAGTTGAAGGAAGAGTAAAAAATGATATTGGAACTATAAATGAAAAGTTAGGAAGAGACCCAAAAGATAGAATAAAAATGGCTATAGTTAAAGAAGGTAGAGAGGCTATAACTCATTATGAGGTTTTAGAAAATTATGATTATACTACTCTTGTTAAATGTAATTTAGAAACTGGGAGAACCCACCAAATTAGAGTTCATATGGCTCACATAGGACATCCGTTAGTAGGGGATCCCGTTTATGGTTATAAAAAATCGAAGTTTAAATTAATGGGGCAGATGCTACATGCTAAAACTTTAGGATTTGTTCATCCAACCACAAAAGAATTCCTAGAGTTTTCTACTGAGTTGCCAAGCTATTTTAAAAATATAATAGAAAAGTTAAGAGGTTAGGGAGAGATGGATATGAAGCTAAAAGCTGAACTACTAGATGAAAATGCTATTAGAAGAAGTTTGGTTAGAATTTCTCACGAGATTATAGAGAAAAATAAAGGTGTAGAGGATGTAGTTTTAGTAGGAATTAAAAGAAGGGGGTATCCTCTAGCACAAAGAATTTCGGAGCAAATCAAAAAGATAGAAGGAGTCACTGTTCCTGTTGGAATGGTAGATATAACTTTATATAGAGATGATTTAATTGAAAATAGTGAAATGCCTTCAGTTGCTAGTAATGACATAGGTATTAGAATTAAGAGTAAAACTGTAATAATAGTAGACGATGTTTTATTTACCTGTAGAACTGCTAGAGCAGCAATAGACGCTATTATGGATTATGAAAGACCAAGCTCGATACAATTAGCTGTATTAATAGATAGAGGACACAAGGAATTACCTATAAGAGCTGACTATGTAGGAAAAAACATACCTACCTCTAAATCAGAAATAGTTGCAGTTAGAATAAATGAAATAGACGATGAAGAGTCAGTTAAAATATTTGAAAAATAGGAAGGAATTAAATAATGTTTTATGATTTAATAGCTACTACTGCCTTTGGACTGGAATCCGTAACAGCTAAAGAGCTAAAAACTTTAGGATATGAAGACTTAAAACTAGAAAATGGGAAAGTTCATTTTCAAGGAGATGAATTAGATATTGCAATAGCTAACATCCATTTGAGAACTGCTGAAAGAGTTTTGATTAAAATGGGTGAATTTACTGCAACTACTTTTGAAGAGTTATTTCAAGGTACAAAAAATATTGAGTGGGGAGACTTTATACCTGAAGACGGTAAGATGCATGTTATAGGTAAGTCTGTAAAATCCACTTTATTTTCTGTTCCTGATTGTCAATCAATTGTTAAAAGAGCTGTTATTAAAGCTATGGAGCAAAAATACAACAGAGAAGTTTTTAGTGAAGATGGACCAGTTTATAAAATAGAAATATCTCTCCTTAAGGATGTAGCTACATTAACTATTGATACATCTGGAGTTGGATTACATAAGAGAGGTTATAGAGAAAGAGCTGGAGAAGCACCTTTAAAAGAAACTTTAGCGGCATCTATGGTTTTACTGTCTAGATGGAGTGGAATGGAAACATTGATTGACCCTTTCTGTGGTTCTGGAACGATTTTAATAGAAGCAGCAATGATTGCAAGAGATATAGCACCAGGAATAAGGAGAGAGTTTGTAAGTGAAACTTGGCCTAATATACCAAAAGAACTTTGGACTCAAGTAAGGGATGGAGCTAAAAAATCTATAAAGAATAAAGATATTAAGTTATTAGGATATGATATAGACGGAAGACTTCTTGCTACTGCAAGAGAAAATGCAAAACTAGCTGGAGTTTTAGAAAATATAGATTTCCATAGACAAGACTTTAAAGAATTTTCTTTAAATAGGGACTATTCATTTATAATAACTAATCCACCTTATGGGGAAAGAATTGGTGAGCTTGAAGAGATAAAGGTTTTCTACAAAAAACTAGGAGAGCTAAAGAAAAAGATACCATCTCTAGAAATTGAAGTTTTAACATCTTACGAAGATTTCCAAAGAGAATTTGGAGATAAAGCCAATAAAAATAGAAAACTTTACAATGGAAGAATAAAGTGTTATTTATATCAATATCATAGGAACTAATTAAGAAGTCATTACAAGTTATTTTGTAATGACTTTTCTATTGTCTAGAAAACCTCCGG
>NZ_DCLI01000082.1:0-72687 GCF_002320975.1 Clostridium sp. UBA1652 | reverse complement strand
TATATTATATAAGGAGGTAGATTGTAATGGATCAAAAGAATAAGAGTATAGGTTGCAATGTTTCTGAATGTAAATTTCATGCTAGAAGTGAAGAGTTTTGTACTTTAGACAAAATAATGGTGGTAAAGCATGATCATAAAGCTGAAACAGTTGAATGTACAGATTGTGGAAGTTTTGAAAAAGGAATGTACTAATAAAATGAAGTCGAACTTAATAGTTCGACTTCATTTTATTATAAGATTAAAACCATATGAATCAAATATTTATGCTAGAAGTACAAAAGCAATAAATTACTAATAAAAACAGTTAAAAAAATATTTAAATATTTATGCTTTATGTTATAATGGGAACTATGGATAGAATGAATAAAATGATTTAATGTTATAATATGGATAAATATTTTTTGTTTGGGAACTTTAATATATATAAATAAATTGGTAAGGGTGAAAACGGATGGAAAAATTAGTTATCGATGGAGGCAAAATCTTAAGAGGCGAAGTTGATATTAATGGCGCTAAAAATGCAGCAGTAGCAATTTTGCCAGCGGCAGTACTAGCTAGTAATGGAAAATGTTTGATTGAAAATATTCCTGATATTGAAGACGTACATTGTTTAGAAAGAATATTAACTGACTTAGGTTGTAAAATAAATAAAATTGATAGAAATACATTAGAAGTTGATGCAACAACTATACAAAGAGTTGATGCTTGTACTGAAGATGTTAGAAGAATGAGAGCTTCTTATTACTTTATAGGGGCTTTATTGTCGAGATTTAAAGAAGCAAGAGTAGAGCTTCCAGGGGGTTGCCCTATAGGTGTAAGACCTATAGATCAGCATATAAAAGGCTTTGAAGCACTTGGAGCAAAGGTAAGTATAGAGCATGGAGCGGTAAGAGTTCAAGCGGAAGAATTAAAAGGTGCAAATATATTTTTTGATGTTGTAAGTGTTGGAGCAACTATAAATGTTATGATAGCAGCTACTTTAGCAGAGGGTACTACAAGTCTTGAGAATGTTGCTAAAGAACCACATGTTGTTGATGTAGCAAATTTCTTAAATTCCATGGGTGCGGATATTAAAGGTGCGGGAACTGATATTATAAGAATTAAAGGGGTTGAATCTTTAAAAGGTTGTAATTACAGTGTAATTCCAGATCAAATAGAAGCATCAACATTCATGATTGCAGCAGCAGCAACAAAAGGAAATATTTTAATTAAAAATGTAATACCAAAACATTTAGAATCTATTTCTGCAAAACTTATAGAAATGGGAGTAAAGATTGAAGAGGGAGATGACACTGTTAGAGTATATGTAGATGAGCCTTTAAAAGGAGTTAATATAAAAACTGCTCCTTACCCAGGATTCCCTACAGATATACAACAACCTATGTCAACTTTATTAAGTTCTGTTTCAGGAAGAAGTATAATAACTGAAACTATATGGGAAAGCAGACATAAGCATATAGATGAATTGAAGAAAATGGGTGCAGATATTAAAGTAGAAGGAAGAACTGCTATTATAGATGGAGTTAAGAGATTGACAGGAGCTATAGTAAAGGCTACAGATTTAAGAGCTGGAGCTGCAATGGTTATAGCTGGATTAGTAGCTGAAGGAGTCACTGAAATTCATAATATTGAGCATATAGATAGAGGATATCCTCATATAGAAAATAAATTTAAAGACTTAGGAGCAAGTATTTGTAGAAAAGAAGTCGAATAACATTGGGGGAAATATATTATGATTTTTTGCCCATTATATAGTGGTAGTAGTGGAAATTCGGTTTTTATAGGAACCAAAAATACAAAAATTTTAGTAGATGCAGGTCTTCCAGGAAAGAGGATAGACGAAGCAATTGTTTCGATTGGGCAAAATCCAAGAGATTTAAATGGAATATTTATAACACATGAGCATTCAGATCATATTAAGGGGGTAGGCATAATTTCTAGGAAATATGACATACCTATATATGCAAATGATGCTACTTGGTGCGCAATGGAATCATATCTAGGAAAAATAAAAGAACATAATATAAAAATTATGGATAAAAGAACAGTGGTGGAAGTAAATGACATGCAAATAAAGTCATTTTGTATACCTCATGATGCGGCAGGCCCTGTAGGATATACCATACAAGCAGAAGGAAAGCAGTCAAGTGTAGCAACTGATTTTGGAGTATTTACAGATGAAATTCTTGAGAATATAAAATCTTCTGAAGTAGTGTTACTTGAAAGTAATCATGATGTTGAAATGCTTAAATTTGGACCTTATCCATATCCTTTAAAAAGAAGAGTTCTAAGTGAAATAGGACATTTATCTAACGATGACTGTGGTAAAGCTATAGTAACTCTGATAAACCACGGAATACTTAGAAACCTATATTTAGGACATTTAAGCAATACAAATAATCATCCAGATTTAGCATATCAAACAGTACTTAATATATTAAATGAGAATAATATTTATATAGGTAAAGATGTTGCTATTTCTTTAGCTGAAAGGCACAAACCTAGTAATTATATAGAATTCTAGTAAGGAGAAGATACTCATGGAAAATAAAGTGTTGGCATGTAAAGAACACATAGACGAGGCTTTAGATGAATTCTTAGTAGTTAATGAGACCTTTCCAATAATGAACGAAGCAAAAGAAGGAAAATGTAATTATTGCAATGATAAAGCAGAGTATTCTTTAGAGAAATAGAGAAATTGTCTATATTAAAGGTACTTGGTATAAATTAATACATATAAGAAAGAGGAGAAGATAATATGAGTCTATATAAACAATGGACAGACATGGTTGTAGAATATGTTAAAAGTAAAGGGGAAGAAGCTTTCTGGGCTGAATATAGCGATATAGAAACTAGAATATATAAAAAACTTTTATCAAACCACAAGGAAATAAAAAAATCAACTATTGAAGAGTTAGCAAAAGAATTTAATGCTACTAATGAATTCGTTATGGGATTTTTAGATGGAATAAATGACAGTTTAAATAATCCATACGATTTGGAAACAGTAACTGCTGAACAAGAGTTAGTTTTTGATATGGATCTAGAAAAACTATATTTTAATATGCTAGATGCAAAAGCTGAATACCTTTATACTCTTTCTCAATGGGAAGGTATATTCTCAGAAGAAAAGAGAAAAGAAATATCTAAGTCATATAAAGAATCTAAGACAGTAAGAAATGAAAATAAAATAGGAAGAAATGATCCATGTCCATGTGGTAGTGGAAAGAAATATAAAAAATGTTGTGGAGTTAATGCGTAATTAATTTGACAAAGCAATATAAAAGTGTAATAATACTAATAAATTAAAAAACTTATCAAGAGAGGTGGAGGGACTGGCCCTATGAAGCCCAGCAACCAACATAAATTTCATTCAATTTATGTAGTGGTGCTAATTCCTGCAGTTTTTAAACTGGTAGATGAGGGTAGATTTCTGTAATTAGCATATTTGTATGCCAGAGTTTATCTCTGGCATTTTTTATTTTATAAGGGGGTTATATTATGTGTAAAGATAAATGTTTATCCTTTGAGACGATAGCGGTTCATGGGAAAAAAGGAGTAGATCCATTAACAGGCGCTTTGAGTTTTCCTATATATCAAACAGCTACATTTAAGCATAATGGTTTAAATGAGAGTACGGGGTATGATTATTCAAGACTTCAAAATCCAACTAGAGAAGAAGTTGAGGGAACAGTAGCAAAGTTAGAAGGTGGAAAGTGGGGCATAGCTTTTTCTACTGGAGTAGCGGGGATAACAGCTATTATAAATCTTTTTAAAAGTGGGGATCACATTTTAGTTTCAGACGATTTATATGGAGGAACATTCAGGTTATTTGAGGAAATATATAAACCTTATGGAATTGAACATGATTTTATAGATACTACATGTATTGAGGAGGTTTTAAGTAACCTTAAGGAAAATACTAAAGCAATCTTTTTAGAGACACCTTCAAATCCTATGATGAAGGTAACTGATATAAGAAAAATAGTTGAGATAGCTAAAGAAAGAGGTTTAAAAGTAATTGTTGATAATACATTCTTAACACCTTATTATCAAAAGCCTTTAGATCTAGGAGCAGACATAGTAGTTCATAGTGGAACAAAATTCCTTGGAGGACACAATGATGCTTTAGCTGGATTTGTAGTAACAAATAGTGATGAGATAAATGATAAGATAAGATTTTATCAGAAATCTACAGGAGCAGTACTAGCACCATTTGATTCATGGCTTTTATTGAGAGGAATAAAAACACTACATCTAAGAATGGATAAAAGTCAGGAAAATGCTATAAAGATAGCTAATTATTTAAAGAATCATCATAAGGTAAAAGAGGTATTTTATGTAGGTTTAGAGGATCATAAGGGGTACGAAATATCTAAAAGTCAAGCAACAGGTTTTGGAGCTATGATTTCTTTTAATGTTTATGAAGAGGAGCAGGTAGCAAAAATATTAAAAAGTGTAGAAGTTATAACCTTTGCGGAGAGCTTAGGTGGAGTAGAAACTTTAATTACATATCCTCAGACTCAAACTCATGCTGAAATTCCAGAGGAAATAAAAAATAAATTAGGTATAACTAAAACTCTTTTAAGGCTGTCTGTTGGAATAGAAAATGTTGAGGACTTAATTAAAGATTTAGAGAAAGCATTGGGGTGATAAATATGAAATTTGGAACAAAATTAATTCATAATGGGAATGAAATAGATGAAGAAACAGGGGCTTTAAGTATACCTATATATCAAGCATCTACCTATCATCAAAGAGATATAGATAGTTTTGGAAAATACGATTATTCAAGAAGTGGAAATCCTACAAGAGAGGCTTTAGAAAATACTATTGCTCAATTAGAGAATGGGTGCAGAGGATTTGCTTTTTCATCAGGAATGGCTGCTACATCATCGGTGCTTTCAATATTTTCAGCTGGAGATCATATAATTATTTGCGAAGATGTTTATGGCGGAACTTATAGAATCACTACTAAAGTTCTTAGTAGATTTAATATTGAATTTACTTTTGTGGATGCATCTAATTTAGATAATATAAAAGCAGCTGTAAGAGAAAATACTAAAGCTATATTTTTAGAAACACCATCAAATCCATTATTAAAAATAACAGATTTAAAAGGTGCTATAGAAATAGCTAAAAGCAACGAATTAATTGTTATAGTTGACAATACTTTTATGTCACCATATCTTCAAAAACCTTTAGACTTAGGAGCTGATATAGTAGTTCATAGTGCAACTAAATTTATAGGAGGACATAGTGATGTAGTAGGAGGTTTAGCTGTAGCTAAGACAGAAGATTTGGCAAATAGAATATATGCAATACAGAATTCCTTTGGAGCAATTTTAGGACCTCAGGATTGTTGGCTTTTGCTTAGAGGATTAAAAACCTTAAAGGTAAGATTAGATGTTCATCAACAAACAGCAGAAAAATTATCTAGGTGGCTTGTAAAAAGAGAAGAAGTTGAAGCTGTATATTATCCATCACTAGAAGGACATCCAGGTAGAGATATTCATTTAGCTCAAGCATCAGGGGGGGGAGCTGTTTTATCTTTTAGACTAAAATCTTTAGATTTAACAAAATATTTTTTAAATAATATAGAAAATGCTGCTTTTGCAGTTTCATTAGGTGGGGTTGAAACCATAGTGTCTTATCCAGCAAAGATGTCTCATGCTGCTATACCTAGGGAAGAGAGAGAAAAGTTAGGTGTAACAGACACACTAATAAGAGTTTCTGTAGGGCTAGAGGAATTTGAGGACTTGATAGAAAGTTTTGATAAAGCATTAAATATTTAATTATATTAAAGTAGAAGAATTAAGAAATTAAATCTTCTGCTTTAATTTTTTTCTAAAGTATTAATTTTAGTATTTGAATAAATAATAGAGATATATTATAATAATAAAGAATAGTTGCAATCGCAACTATTCTTTATTAAACAGTGAAAGGATAAATTATAATGGAGAATAAAGTTGATAGTAAGAGATGGGTAATACTGCTTACCACGGTTATGCTAACATTTATGGCCACACTAGATAGTAGTATAGTAAATGTTGCATTACCTGTCATATCAAATAAGTTATCTGTAAGTATGGCTTCAATAGAATGGGTAGTAACTATTTATTTAATTGTCATAGTAGCAACTATACTTATATTCGGAAGACTTGCAGATCTTAAAGGTAAAGGAAATATTTTTAAGTTAGGAATAATTATTTTTACAATTGGATCATTAGCTTGTGGAATATCTAATTCTTTAGTTATGTTAGTAATATCTAGAGCACTTCAAGCTATAGGCGCTGCAGCATCTATGTCTACAAGCCATGGAATTATAACACACGTATTTCCTCCCAATGAAAGAGGCAGAGCCCTTGGTATAAATGGTACATTTGTGGCATTAGGTTCTATGGTGGGTCCCCCTCTTGGTGGATTAATTGTAGATGCGTTAAGCTGGCAATATATTTTTTTAATAAATGTTCCAATAGGAATAGTAGCGTTTATTCTTGCGAGTAAAACATTATCAAAACATAGTGAAGTGGTTAATGAGAAACTTGATTTGAAAGGTGGAAGCTTATTTTCTCTTACGATTATATTATTATTTGGAGCATTAACTCACGGTCAAGAAGTTGGATATAATAATACTATAATTATAATGTGTTTTGCACTTTCAGCAATACTATTTGTAGTTTTTATAGAGACAGAGAAAAGAGTTAAAATTCCACTATTAAATCTTGAGATATTTAAAAATACATTATTTTCACTTAGTATATTCTGTGCATTTATATCATTTGTAGCAATAAGTTGCTCAAATATAATACTGCCGTTCTATTTACAATATGTAATGAAATTAACACCTTCAGTTACTGGATTACTTATGATGGTATCACCTATAATACTGGCAGTTGTAGCACCTTTAAGTGGGTATATATCAGACAAGATAGGTTCGGAAATTCTTACATTCTTAGGTCTTTTGGGAACTAGTTTAGGATTATTTTTAATGTCTACTTTAAATCAATATTCTCATTTAGGAGTACTAATTTCATTTATAGCAATAATGACTGTAGGAAATGGAATGTTCCAGTCACCTAACAACTCTTTAGTGATGTCAACTGTTCCTAAGAATAAGCTAGGTATAGCAGGAAGTATCAATGCTTTGGTTAGGAATCTAGGACTTGTATTTGGAATATCATTTTCTACTACCCTTTTATACAATAGAATGAGTAATAAGATAGGATACCATGTTACTGGATATATATCAGGAAGAGATGATGTATTTGTATATGGAATGAGATGGGTATATATATCAGCAGCTATAATTTGCTCATTAGGTGCTGTACTTACTGCATATAGATTGTATGGTTCAAAGTTAAAAGAAAAAGCAGAGGTTGCATAAAAGTTGATGTTAGGCATCAACTTTTTTCTTTTCTATGCTATTGTATTTTGCAAATAAATATAATAAACTTATATCAGATACTTTTAAAAGTATCTGATATAAGTTTATTAAGGGTGATTAGAAATGAACAACTTATCAGCAAAGCCACAAATAATGAAAAGAGTAAATAGTGCATTAATTAAAGATTCATTAAAGAATAATGGTTCTGCAACTAAAGCCGAAATATCTGAAATAACTGGAATTAGTATAACAACTATAAGGACGTTGATTGAGGAATTAATCTTAAAAAAAGAGATAATAAGCTTAGGATTTGATGATTCAAGTGGGGGTAGAAGAGCTGAAAGATATTCACTTAATTTGGATTATAATAATGCATTATCTTTTTATATTAAAGATGGTTATATAAATTACGCAATAACAAATCTACTAGGAAACATTATTGAGGAAAACAAAGTAAAAATATATTATGATTATAATGAACAGATTATAGAAGACTTTATAGATAATGTAGTAATTGAGAGCTTTATATATAATATAGTTAAGGATAGAGATATAAAAGCTATAGGAATAGGAGTTCCTGGAGTAGTGGAAAATGGAACTTTTTTTAGTGGAAAAGGGCTTAATGATTGGAGAAAATTTGAGTTAGGAGACTACATACAGAAAAAATTAGGCATACCTGTAGTGTTAGAAAATGATCTGAATTCTATGGCATTAGGATTTAGTCTAAATTATTCTCAAAGCATAGAGGTATTAGATATAGAGAAATTAAATCTTGTATATATACATTTTACTGAAGCTGGAGTAGGGGCTGGAATAATAGCAAATGGGCAATTAATAAGAGGTGGAAATAATTTTGCTGGTGAACTAGGATTTCTTCCTATAAATAGCATGGGACATTTGGAAAAAGTTTTAGATAATAATATTGATGACGATACATATGTAGATATTATTTCTCAAACCATAGCAATTTTAAATTGTGTTACTAATCCATCTTTTATAGTTATAGGTGGAGAAACATTAAGAAAAAACTTAATAGAAAAAATAAGAAACACTTGTGAAAAATATTTAGCTAACAATATAAAGCCAACAATACTTTTATCAGAAGACAGTGAAAGAGATTATTTAACAGGTATAGCATATATAACTTCTGAATTTATGTATTCAGATATAAAAATTACAAAAAATTGATTATCAGTTTATTAAGGCGCAATAACGTAATGGTTAGCGTAACTTAAAACTTTTAATAATGCTTGGGATGATGCATACTAAATGAAATGCACATCCCTTGTTTTATGATATGATTAAGTTGATAAAGAAAAAGCTCTACAGCGATAAGGAGAATATAATGAACATAACCATAATAACAGTAGGAAAATTAAAAGAAAAATACTTAAAAGATGCAATAGATGAATACTCAAAAAGACTAAGTAGATACTGTAAATTAGATATAATAGAGCTTCCAGATGAAAAAACACCAGATAATGCTTCAGCAAAAGAAGAAGAAGCAATTAAAGAAAAGGAAGGACAAAACATATTAAGTAAAATTAAAGATAATATGTTTGTAATAGCTATGGATTTAGGTGGTAAGCAACTATCTTCAGAAGAATTTTCAGATTACATAGATAATCTTGGAGTAACTGGTAACTCTAATATAGCTTTTATAATAGGGGGAAGTTTAGGTATATCTAAGGCTGTTCTAAATAGAGCTAACTATAAGCTTTGTTTTTCTAAAATGACGTTTCCACATCAACTTTTTAGAGTTATGCTTTTGGAACAAATTTATAGAAGCTTTAGGATTATGAAGGGGGAACCGTACCATAAGTAAGCAACAACGAATCGTTTTTCGCTTTCTTATTTTCATGTGAAAGTATATCCTCATTATTAAAGCACAAAATAATTTCTTTAGCCGTTCTACCTTCAATTCTTGTAGAGGGGTTAATTGTTATTTCTTTAATTATTGTATGAAGTAATTCTTTTTTATTTTCAAAATCTGCCTTTTCAAAAATCTTATCAAAGTTTCTAAGCATTAATGCAACTTTTTCTGCATTTATATTTTTTTTATTTATGTTTTCGAGTTGAGTTTTATAGTTGATTAGTTCTTTTTCTAGTTTGTCTAATTCCCTATTAATTCCACTTACCAGTTCCCTTATTTTAGACTCCTTATATATTTTTAACATTTCATCATCAATTAGGTATTTATAATATTTATCTTCGTCATTTTTTAATTTTTTAATTCTCTTTGTTATATTGTCTATATTTTTTTGTATTTCCGCGGAGTTATTCTTACTTCCTAAATCCTTAACAATTCTATCTATAATACCATCACTATATATAAATTCTTTAATTTTACTAATAACCTGTTCTTCTAAAGGTTCTGATTTTATAGAATTT
This sequence comes from Clostridium sp. UBA1652, assembly GCF_002320975.1. Classification (NCBI taxonomy): domain Bacteria; kingdom Bacillati; phylum Bacillota; class Clostridia; order Eubacteriales; family Clostridiaceae; genus Clostridium; species Clostridium sp. UBA1652. The sequence continues at coordinate 62,907 of NZ_DCLI01000082.1, read as the reverse complement.
GGTTTACACACATCGCCCTTGTGGCTATTCCATCTACTACAGGAATAATATCTATATGTTACTTTAGTGCCGTCTTTATTCTTCCTTGTGGAACGTTGTGCAACCATAGCAGAGCCACAGTCAGGGCATTTAGGCAATCCACTCAAAAGATATTTAAAATTAGTCTTTTTAACTGGAGTTTTCCCAATTAAATCTCTTTTTTCTCTAGTTCTTTGCCATAAATCTTCACCTATTATAGGCTCATGCTTTCCTTTTTCTAAAACATAATCATCTGTAAGCCCTCTTCTTCTTTTCTTAGCCCAATCTTTTCTAACTCCCCAACGTATCATGCCTACAAAAACTGGGTTATCCAATACATATTTAACAGTAGAATAAGCCCATGTACTTCCTTTTTTAGTTGGATATTGCTCAATATTTCTATTGAGTTCTTGACAAATACGAGAATATCCCCAATTTTTATTTGTGTACAAATCAAAGATTTTTCTTACTGTTTCAGCCTCTTTTTCATTTATAACTAACTCCTTATTTATATAGTCATATCCAATAGATGTAACCCCTCCATTAAACTCACCTTGTGTTGCTTTTTCCTTCATACCCGCTCTAGTTTGAGAAACTATTGTATCTCGTTCCATTTCTGCAAATATACCTACAAGTTTTAACATAGGTTTACCAAAAGCAGTACTTGTATCTATTCCATCTTCTTTTGCTATTAAGGTAACATCATGTTGCTCTAAAAACTCTAGAATTATTAATAAATCTAGCATTTTTCTAGAAAGTCTAGAAAGTTTAGTAACAATTATAGCATCAATATCTTTATTTTTTTCTATTTCTTTTAAAAGATTTTTTATACCGCTTCTTTCGTTCATGCTTGTACCAGTTATCCCTAAGTCTTCAAATTCTCCAACGATATTATATTCCATAGCATTACAATACTTATGTAACGAACGCTTCTGATTTGGAATAGAATAGCCATCGTCTACTTGCTCTTGTGTAGATACTCTGTAATATAAAAGAATATTTTTATTTTCTTCAGACATAAAAACCTCCGTTTAGGATTAATAATATAACCATATTTTATATTAACCATACAATATAAGCAATAAAAAAACTTCATCATCTGATGAAGTTTGTATCTCACTTTCCTCCGAAGAAATTAATATCTCTTCTAGTATATCAAAAAATTTTTCAATTCTAATATCTTTTTCATTGCTTAAGTTTAATCCAATATTTTCCATATACATATGCCTCCTTACCCTAATTAGGGTTACATATGTAAAAAAAATATTGAATTAACATAAATTATACATATAAATTCAACTGAAATCAATAATAAATTTAAAATATAAAGTGTAATAGATTAATTTGTGTTAATTTATATTAGTATAGATTAATTTAAACTAATACAAGTTAATCTATATTAATATAAAAATAAGCCATTTGGCTTACTTCTATAAAGTCTTTATATATATTTGGGCAATATCATTTCTGTTATGTCCATGCCCTAGAAAAATACTAACTTTATCTACGCTTTCTTTTTTGCTATAACCTTGTTTCTTAAATTCTTCGTATTTTTCCGTTGCTACCATCTTTCTTATGCTATGTATTCCAGTTTTCCCCTCTGTGTATTTTGTTAGGTCTAAATTTTTACACGCCCTATGTAACCAAGCATTTATGCTTTCGGATTTAATTCCTACTACTTTATCTGTAAAGTTTGTTAAGCCTTTTTCTTGTACTATTTCTTTTATTCTTTTCATATATTCTTCTTTAATTTCTATGTCTCTAGATTTTCCGCCTTTACTTTCTATTACATGTATTATATTGTTCTTAAAATCCAAGTCTCTTAGTTGTAATTTTTCTAATTCTGCAGACCTTAATCCCGCAATTCCTGCTAGTTCTATACCAATAGGTGCCGCACTTTTAGCATCTTTTCCGTAATCTAAAATTTTGTTAAAATCGTCTCTAGACATCCATACATTCCTTATTTTTTCTTGCGTGCTAACAGCAGATGCAGGAGGAACTATTTCACCTCTCCATTCCAAGTTTGCCGAACTAAAGGTTTTATTTATAAGTACCTCCATTTTGTTAAGCCTACTTGTGTAGTTCTTTAATGTGTTATTGTTGCAATCTTCGGATTTATGCTTTAAAAAATCCTGTACATTATTTGCAGAAATATCTTTTATTTGTTTTATTCCAAAGTTCTCTTTGCAGTAAGTAGCAAGTTGCGTACTTACATCTATTAAACTTTTCCTTTCTGCATAACTCCAAACTCTCCCCATAGTTTCTTCTGTTCCAGAGTGTTGTCCTCCTTTAGCGGAGTGTTTATCTCCACCCCCTTCTCCAAAATTTCTATCTATAGCCGTTAAAAATTGATGTTTCAAACTTGCCATAATATCGCCCCCTTTAATCTTTATTTTTTCTTTATTTCTCTAAAATCTATTTAAAAACGTAATTTATTGCTATTTATTATATTTATATCTATGTAAATACGAAAAACTTCGTTTTTCTTTCTTTTACTATCCCTTTTACTTATAAATTGTGTTAACTCCAGCACTATACGGGATTAACACTGCTTTCCACTTCGTTGTCAAGCCGTTAATCCCGATAGCGTATATAGATATTATTTTTTTAGAGTACCTCTGGTACTCACTCCACCTCGCCTTCGGCAAGGAGTTTTATCCTAGCCATAGGCTACACATTACACACTAAAGTTAAGACTACACCACCAATCTTGGGTAGATTGGTAAAAAAGCACATTTATAAGCAAGTGTGTTATTTCTACTTAAAATATGCACACACAACTATAATAGTTGTAAACAAGCCAACTCTTTTAGAGTTAAAAATTTAAGGTTTTGTATATTAGGATTGAGCAGTAGGGTATATAGAGCATAAGCAGTAGTAGAAAATCTCCAAGTTGTTAAAATTAAGAAATAAAATATCTCCAGTTGTTTCTAAAGAAATAAAAACTCTAAATTTTATATAAAAATGTTATACCTACATGTATAAAGCAAATAGAATACACTTTGCAAGTTTTTTTACACAGAAAAAGAGATAGTTATTTTTCTATCTCTTCTTATAAAATTACTCCTTCCTATCAAGAACTTGGACATAATTGTACGCGGTGTTATATGCAAAGTAAAGAACCGTATTATCTTTATCCATAACTTTTAAAGTTACAGGATTAATAACTTCCATTTCAGCAACCTCAAACTCGAGATACTTCTCTAAAAACTCCAGTATTTTTAAATGTTCTTCCGTCATAAAAAAATCCTCCTAAATTTTATTAGATTAATGGTTAATACATGTAGATGTAAAACTAAATAGAGTATAGATGCAATATTTTTTATAAAGATATATAAAGAAAAAAAGGGGAGTTACTTCTATAAAAATAGTACAGGCAACGTTCCGTTGCATTTTTTTAGGTAAAAAAAGTTAGGAGGTAGGATAGCGGTTCTTTTATACTTACGTATATATAAAATCATCATTTTTTCTATAAATTTATAAATATATTTATTTATATTTTAGTAGAGTTTTTAGAGGTAGAGTAGATATGCTTTAATAACTGTTCCTCATGAAATTCAAAATATATTTATTGATATTTTAAGCGAATAGAAAGTATATTCGTATTACCTATAAAGTTCTGGGAAAAGGGAAAGAAAATAAAATAACAATTATTTTTAGGGAGGTTCACTCATTGCAAAGCCAATTTAACACAATTCTAGAATACATATACACTCCACTTATTTTTTTATCCGCTCTTTTTGATAGTATTCTATTAGAAAATGAAAAAAGAAATCAAAAATATAAGTATTTACTAAGAAATATTATTCAAATAGTATACTGTATATTGATTTCATTACTTTTAGGCATAATGTTAGGTTTTTTTACGTTAATGTTACTAGCATTAAGATACTCATTTTCGGATACAGCGGCTTATGGTATAATATTAATTCCAATAATATTATGTATAATATTAATCTGGATATTATTTCTGAATTACGATGATAAGAATTTTAACTTACCAAAGATTATCTTCTCAATTTGCTGGTTCTTAATTAATGTAAATTTAAAATCTCTAATTTTTGAAACAATAATTAATATATTAATCTTCCCAATAATATTAATGACAATATTTATGAAATTCTTATCTACTTTCGACATTAGTTATAATGAAGCACTAATATTAACGATAATCATTATGATGTTTTATTTCTTAATAAGCCTAATAATATACAGCGAAACAACTCAAAATAAAATAAAGAGACTTGCGAGACAGTCTGTAATGTGGATAATTCTATTTGTCTTAGTATCAATCTTCACTATTTATCAGATAAAAATCTCTATAAATGATAATCAAAGTGTTAGCAATGTAGTTAATATAGCATTGGCTGTGTTAGGTCTTGCTTTTACCATGACAACAATTGTAGATAAAGTTAAAAGTTTTTATGATGAATCTTTTAAACTAGATAAAAAACTTATAAAAAAAAGACTGAGATTTTTTAGAAATAAGTATCATATAAAGAAATATATAAAAAAAGTTGATGAAGAGAAAAATCAATTTATAGGAAACTTAAAATATATATATCATCAGTGGAGAAGTGGAGAAGTGGAGAAAGATTAATAGTTATTAAAGTTGTATTTGTTTCTTTTATATTTATATTTATGTTTATTATATTTACAATATATCAAGAGAAAATAGACCTCTTACCTCAATATATAGATAACTTGTTATTAACATTGCTTAATGGAGATACTTGGCTGAGGGATAGATTAATTGGACTATTAATATTTTTACTATTAAGTATTATATTCATGCTCGATTTATATAAAAAATTTAAGGTTTTGAGTAGGATGGATAAAATAGTATACTGGAGTAGAGTTATTATATCAATATCGATATTTCTTTGGGTTTTAGGAATGTCATTTTTTACTTGGTCTAAGTGGATATATACTTTGTTAAATATTGTAACCTTATCTCAAGTATTTATTTTTTATCTTATAGATAAATCCAAAAACTCATTAAGAAAAAAATAAGATAGTGTAATTACTATCTTATTTTACTAAACTGGTTTTTGTGTCTAATCCTTGCACTTCTTCTTTAATAATTGTTCCTCCGCCTGTATTATTTCCATTCCCTCTATTACTACCGCCTCCATTTTTTCCTCCGTCCGTTTCTAGATTAGTATTTCCAGAAGGGGAGATAGGGCTAAAAGGTTGCCCTTTATCCAGGTAGATTTCCCAATTTCTCTTAAGCCAAGTTTGGGGATAATCTTCAGATTGCCTTGTTTGGCTATATGTTGCAGTAACGCCTTTAGAGGTCTTTACATCTAAAATTGTATCTCCGTTTCGTCCTTCGCCTGCAAGATAGAGGGTTCTTGTGTATTTTCCAAAGGTATCCCAAACAACAGGAACTGCAGTTACATAGTAATAACCTGCCCTAGGGGCTGTAAATGTAGTAGTGTTAGACGGAGTTGTAAAGTTATTTTCCCTACTATAAGTACTTTCTTTTGTTTGTTTAAAGTCCACAGTCCAAGCGTAGTTTCGGATTTTTATTTCCTTTTTAAACTCCGCAGTTTCTTGTGTTGCATTATACCTGTACCTTCTATTATCTATATTGTCTATTACGTAGTGTCCTAATCCGCTTTTATAATGCATATTATAGCCGTTCCAAGTGCTAACATTAATATTTACCGTTGCAGGTTTAGGAGCGTTGTTATTACTAGGAGTAGTGGTTTTATTACCATCTTTGTCTTTATCCTCTGTTTTCGTTGTTTCTCCTTCTTCTCCTGTAAGTTTGTAATCTTTAGCAGGAGGAGTTGCTAAAGCGGTCGCACTAATAAACATATTTAAAACTAACAATGTAGTTAAAAATCTTTTCAATTTTCTATTTTCCATTTAAATCACGTCCTTTCTTTATTTTTTCACATACATGCATGGTATAAGATAAAGAAAGGAAAATCAAATTTTTTACATAAAAATAAGATACTAAAATAGTATCCTATTTTTATTAAATTCCATTTTCAAACTTAAAAATTTTAAAGTCTTTATTTAGAGTTAACGTACATTTTGTTGTATCATCTTTTTTATTAAATTCCTCCTCTATACTATTATCTACATAAGTATTAACAGTATAAATAGCGGTAATAGTAGTTCCTTCTTTTGTAATGCTATCTATATTAACCGATTTTATAGTTACTATTTGCTGTTTATCTTTAATTTCCTGCAATTGCGTTTTAACAAAATTATCGTCAAACCCTTTTTTACCTTCTTCAGTTAAGAAGTTAGTAAACTCTTTTACACTTTCCTCGGTTTCTGTATTAAAATCGCATCTAAACATAGATTTTGCAAAGGTTTCTGTTATCTCTTTCGCTTGTACTTCTTCTTCTTTTGTTAATCCATTTTCTTGTTTTGTATCTGTAACAACAGGTTTATCATTTGTAGTTTTAACCTCTTTTTTATTTCCTCCACAGGCTCCAAATAGAGTAGCACTTATACATATAGTTGTTAATAACATAATTATTTTTCTCATTTTATTACCCCCTTAAATTATTTTCTTCTTCAAAATTTTTTACATTTCTATAAAATGTGTTTGCCTTTATCCCCAGCAATTCCATAGCCCTTTTAGCGGTTATTAAGCCTCTTTTCCATTCGGCATAAACTCTTGCAAATTGCTCTCTATTTAACTTTATAGGTTGTCTACCTTTGTATTTACCCGCTTTTTTAGCAATAGCAATGCCATCTTTTTGCCTTTCTTTAGTCTTAATTCTTTCCTTTTCTGCCATATAGGAATAAAGATTAAAAACAATATCGTTTATAAGTTGCCTTTCCAAATCGCTTTTATTGGCACTATTTAATATTTCCATGTCTGTTAATATAATATCTGCACCTATTTGTTTTGTTATATAGTGCCATTCTTCCTTTATCATATCCTTATTTCTTCCAAACCTATCTAATTCGACGCATATAACAATATCTTCTTTTCTTATTTGCTCTTTCATTTTTAAATATTCTGTTCTGTTAAAATCTTTTCCGCTCTCTTTATCTAGAAACCATTTATCTATGTTTATATTATTTTTCTTGCAGTAGTTTTCTATATTTTCTATTTGCTTTTGCAAATTTTGTGTTTTACTACTAACTCTACAGTATGCAAAGTACATGCTACCACCTTCTTTCTGTATATTTACTATTTTGTATTAAATTACAAATATTTTCTACATGTGCATGCTAACATGTACTTGCAATAGAGTCAAGTTTTTTGCAATATTTCTTTAGGGTGTTTAAAAATGTTTATATGCAATACTATAGAGAAGATTATTGCAAAGAAAGTTTAGGTATACCCAAGTGCAACGCTATATTAAATAAGATACTCATGTGAGTATCTTATTTCTATTTAAGTTATAGGAAGATTTTCACCTATATAGGTTTGCTTATCTATTTTCCAACTATCATCTTCTTTTATTAAATTTATCATAAATGGCGTTCTAACTACAGAGCCGTTGTGAGTATAGGTAACATCGATTGATAGAACATATGAGTTATTAAACTGAAGGTAGTTTATTACTTTATAATCTATGCTTTTAAACTCAGTTACATATTCTTCTTTTCTCATAAGATTTTCTTGGGTAGCCATTAGTTTATTGATAGTTTCTATAAAATCATTAGAAGCAAATTTTAATAATTTATTTTTGCGGTCATTCAAATTATTTGAATTCATTAAATAGAAAACCTCAAAGAATTCTTCTGTAGTTTTCTTTGCATTATCAAGGTCAGAAAATTTATCTAAATTTTTTTCCTTAACATAATTACTTTTGGTCTTATCTGAATCTAACATATATATAACTGGCGATGTTGGAACTTCTTCTGCTCGGACATCAGAAAATCCGTTGTACTTGAGTACAGTTAATTTACCATTTTCTCTTGTTATATAAAGATATAATTTAGACTGATAATACTTTTCTTGTTCACTCACAGATGGGTTATTTTTTGCGTAAGAGAATATGGTAGAATCTATGAAATAAGTATCTGCATAAGAGTTAAATACAATAGAGTCAATATTAGTTTTTATATACTGAACTTGTATTTTCTTATCTTTTATATCTGCAATCTCATTATCATTATTTACATTACTTAAACTATTAACATAATCAGTACTACCAAAATTTCTAAAATCAAAAAATGTACTTTCGTCTGTATAATCAATATCTACTAAAGATTTGTTAAAACTATCAACGAAATCGCATATTTCCTTATAATTATTAAAATCTTCTGGTTTCTTTTCTATGCTTGTTTTATACCCTAAATATTCAACTTTTGTTTCAGCAGTTGGTAACTGCTCTGCCGAAGTAATTTCTTTAGATTCAATTTTATTAGAATCCTCAATACTTTCTTTTTTTCCGCACCCTATTAAAATGCTTGTACCCAACATTAAACTTAACAGTACTGTTATAACCTTTTTACTTCTTATCATTTTTTATCCCCCTTAATCTCTATGTAATATTTTTAATACTTAGATACAAAAACTATAGAATACATACCACTATTTTCTATAACAACTACACTACATTCATTCCCTCCACTATATCTATCTCCTATTACCGCTGGTATTTCTTTAACCATATTAATATTATCTGTTTCTGCATAAGTATATTTAACATTTACCGCAGTAGGGTTATCCCCTTGTCCTATTCTATAAGCGATGTATTGTTCTCCTATAAAATTATAATTACCACTTAAAGTCAATTTCTTATTTAAATTAGTACTTGTATAGTTATTAACAACAGAAAATACTGTATTTACTAAATCTCCTCTTACCTTATACGTTTTTGTAGGGGTAGAGGGAGTTGGCTGTGGAGTAGGAGTAGGTTGTTGAGTAGGGATTTCTTGTTTTTCGTTATTATTGTTATTATTGTTATTATTTGGTTGTTGTATGTTGTTACTTGTAGAATTGCTATTAGTATTACTAGCAATAGTCTTGCTTTCTTCTTTATTATTAGCACTACTATTGTTAGTAGTAGCAACTTCGTTATTTTCTTCTTTTTTATCTTCTGTTTCTTTAGAATATTCTTCTACATTGCCTGCTTCTTCATCTTCATTTGTAATTGTTTCCATAACTTCTTTAGCATCTTCTTTAACAGTATCTTTCTTTTCCTTATTGCACGCTATAAAAGATAGAGTAGTAGATGCGACTAATAATATTACTAAAATTTTATGTTTACTCATATCTATCCCCCTTTTTTGAATCTCAATAGAAATTATAACACTTGAATTGGTAATTGTCAGTAAAAAAGATGATTATATTCATCTTTAAGATGTTTATAGTCAGTCGACAATAATACTCCTTCAATAAAGAATTAAATAGGGAGGGGAATATTATGAGTTTTGAGGAATCGGTAGGTATAATTTTAAAAAAATATAGAGTTTTAGAGCAATTAAGCCAAGAAGAACTTGCTTTCAAAGTAGGATTAGACAGAACCTATGTAGGAAAAATAGAGCGAGGAGAGACGAAAGTAACTGTAAATATATTGCATAAGTTGTGTAATCACTTCAATATAAAATTAAGTGTTTTTTTCTTAGATGTAGAAAACTTATTAGAAATTCATTAGAAATTATATTTGAAAAACAAAAGAAAGTAGGCTTTATCCTACTTTCATGTTTTATTATTCTATCTTTTTCTTTAGAATAAAATTAACCGAATGAAATTAATATTTAGTTTTTATATTACTTACAATTCTATTTATTGTGTAAGAATTTCTCATTATGAGTCCTCATATATACCATCATAATTCGGCATGTTAATCTCTATCGACTTTTCATTATAGATTATCTCAGATGCTATATAATCTAATTCTTTTAATCTAATTTTTTCTATAGCCCTTTCTGAAGAACTCTTTCTAGACTTTAAATATTCTTCCAAAATTTTATAATCGGCTAGATTTATTATTCTTAAAATTATATTCCAAAGACTCTCTTCATATTTATCATTTAATTTTTCAAAAGCCCAATCGAACAGTTTTTCAAAATATTGGTTATCTAGTTCTTGAATTTTATTTAATCTCTCTAAAACTTCTTCCAAATTATTGTTATCTATTAATATATCTAGTTGACTTAGAATATTTTCTCTATATTGTTGCATATTTTTTTCGTTTACATATTCAATAAGCCAATCTACATTAAAAATTCTTTCATGTGTGTAATAGTCATATGTTACCCATTCTGACTCAGTAAAAATCTCTGGAGAATTTGCATCATATTTATACAATTTACTTAAAATATTACGAATTTTATTTTCATAAGCATCAATATCTGCTAAATCTACTAATAAGTCATATAGCGATATCAAATATCTTTGATTAAGAAAATAATCTATATTTTCTTCTTGTATATTTTTATTTATTTTAGAAATAAGAATATTAAATTGATTTTCTGATAACTTATATGGAGTTCTAAGTTTCTTCATGTCTTGTTGAATCTCTGTGAAATCCTCAAAATAATCTTTTATTATTTGATTATTATATTCTTCGTATTTATAAATATTTTCTATTACATTTATCATTTGCTCTTGATAGTAATTAGTACTACGAATTAACTTTTCCTTTATTAATTCATCTTGCAAAAAGTTTTTGCGTATAACATAATTACACAATCTAATCAAGTTATCATCTAATTTAAAACTATTACAATCAAATGTATATTCGCCAATACTACGTAACAGATTAATTTCTTTATTAAATCTATATATTAAATCCACATACTTTTTAAATAGTCTTAAATTATTCTGTTGAACATTTTCTTCTGTTAAGGGTGTTCTAAAAATTTTTATAATATTATTTAAATCTTTTTCATAAATCCCACAAAGTTTATACATTGCTACACTTTCTAAAGTTTTTTGATTTAATTTATCAACCACAAATTCAAAATCAACTAATTTTTCTTTAAATGAATTAAAAACTAAAGCATCGTTAGAACTAAAATTAACACTACTTCCAACCAAAATAACATTATACTTTGATGTTGCTCTTTCTACTAACCCCATTATATCTTTCATAGGAATTCTAGAAGATTTTCTTTCTAAATCATCTATACAAATAATAATTTTCTTGTCATTATCTTCACTATCGATATCTTCAATAGATACATTACTAATATATCTATTAAAATCCAAATCAATTCCAGTAGATTGACTAAGTAAATCTTTTAATGCATTACCAAATATTTTCACTTTGGAATTTACCTCAATACTACTACCTTTTTTAAATATAGGTAGTATTTGCATTAATAAACCATTTTCAATTTGTTTTAAATTTTCTTTACCAAATAAAGAAATTCTTATTAGTTCAAACTCTTCTTTATTTTCCTCTTGGAATTTATCTATAGTATAGGTTTTTCCAATTCCCCATTCTCCATCAATAAATATACATAAATTTTCTTGAGAATTTTCATTGAATATTTTTTTTGTTATAGATAGCACTTTTTTATAATCCATATATTTTCTCCTAAAGTTTAATAATATTCTCAATTTAAATAATTTCTACATATTTGGAAATAATCCTTCAAAAAATTTATGTATTGAACTAAATTAAAAAGTTCTTTATATGAAAATAGAGCAGATATAAATCCGCTCTACAAAATAAAAATTATAAATAATTGTGCAAGTAATACGTGTAACCATTGTATTTACTGGGGTATATATGTATTTTTTAGAAATATTAAATTATTCCTTTGATAAATAAACTAATTTAAGGTTAGGTTTTGAAATATGTAAGGTTGCTGGAAAAGTAGAATTTAATTAATTATTTTTTTATTATCAATATTTATATTGGTTACATATGGAATATATGTATTATATATGATATGTTATATTTAAATAATTAAAAATTTAATTAATCTTAGGGGGAATATTTATGTATACATATCTTTCAGAAGTAGAGACACTTATCAATGAAATGGTAGAGACTTATGAAATTAAAGGAAAAAGTTTAATTTTTTATAAGAGTAGGATTAATAAATTCTTTTCAGAATATATGGATACTACAATTAATAAGGATAAACCATTAAATGCTCTAACATATTTTGATGTGGATATATACTTGAGAGATTTAAATTATAGTAATGCAGAGAAATTAAATCATTATAGTGCATTGAAGCGTTTTTTTGAATATACCTATTTAAAAAAGAAAACAAATGAGATTATAAGTCAAGTTACTAAACCTATATATGAAAGAAAATCAAAAGAGATATTGAAAAAAGATGAGTATGATAAACTGAAAAACTTTATTGTGTGCAGGAATAATAATTTAGAGGAGCGTTTAATATTAGGTTTATTTCTTTTTACTGGATTGAGTAGACAATATATTGCGCCACTGAGAAATAATCAGTTTATATATGAAGATGGAGTATACAAACTAACTATATGGAAAGATGAAATGGAAGTAAAACTACCATTAAAAGCCGAATTGCAATTACTCGTTCATGAATATTGTACAAGTATATCTGATGAGAAAAAATTAGATAGGGTAGTTAAATTGAATGAAAACACAGTAAGCACATACATAAGTAATTTAATAAAGCCAATAATAGGAAGAAAATGTACACCTACTATTTTATCAAACACTTTTATTTCTAAAGCACTATCAAATGAAAATTACATATGGGAAGTAAGTAAACTCACTTTGGAGTCTGCTTCAACTATAGAACAACATATAAAAGATATTGATAATTTGACCAATAAACAAACTTCAATATTGAATAGTTTTTAATTTCAGAATTTATATATAAATTCTCGTCTAAATAGGACTTACCCATTAACAAGTAAACAAGGGAGAAGGGGGAAGGGGGAAGGAGATTTCATTTTTCTTCTTCTTTTTTTCTTTACTTGTAAAATTTTTTCTCCCCTTTGCTATAAGTAAACTTATAGCTATAAATTTAACTACAACACAAAAAAACCTATGGATCATAAGTCTGAAAAAATTTTACCTCCTTAAAATAATATTTATAAATTTAATAAATCTAGTTCTTCATATATTCCTATACTATTAAGAACATTATTAAAATCCAAATTATATTTATAGCAATTAATACTTAAATATAATTTTTTATAGTTAAATGCAGTTTTGTCTTTTAATATCTTTTCTGCTTTTTTACTTACATTGCTTGCAGTAATAGCAACTTGTTTACATACTATTCTTATTATTTCTTCTATGTCTAAAATCTTAGCAGTTTTATTGTATAAATTATAAGCAAAGGTTTTATTATCCCTAATAATAGTTTCTGTTTTATATTCCTCTCCAGTAACTTCTACTAAATTATCTATACTATTAAAGAAATCTTCTTTTTGTCTGCTAAAGAGATAGAGGTTAAATTTATAAGGCTTGTCTAGTTTCAATGCTTCTTTAGAGTAGTTCACCAATCTATGTCTTGTCATTTCTCTAACTTTTTTAGATTTTGTATAGGTTTCTTCCTTTATTGTATTTTTTATTTCTTTACTTATGTACTTAGCAATATACTCCTTAATTTGTACTAAATCTTTTTTATTATCAGTAAACTTTAGAAAGTTTTTTATTCTTATATTGCTATCACTATTTTTTTCTTTCTTTGCCTCTTTTAACTGTAAATTATGTTTTTTAGCGTAGTTATCTATCATCTTGTTTGCTCGTTTATGTTGTATCTCGTACTCTAAATAAGGGCAATCGTAAATAACCCCATGTACATGTAGAGTTTTATCTTTATGTTCTTCTATAAAATACACATATCTTAATTTATTAATCTTGCTTTTAAATAGAGCATAGTTCAAAATTTTAAAGTAATTATTCATTATATTTGTCATGTCCTTTCTATCGTACACTGCATATCTTGTTGTTACTGTAACGAAAGTAACAGTTTTACTTACTTCTGTATTAAGAGCATTAATATTTTCAAAATCGGAAAGAGCCTTTTTTAAAGTATACAATCTTCCTGCTTTTTGTTTCTTAACCTTTATTTCTTCCAATTCTTCTGCGGTAAGTTCATTTTTCTTTTTTGTTTCTATTGTTATAGTAGTGTTATTCCCATCTATATTTCTGCTAATAACTTCTACAGTATCCTTGCTTTCCTTCTTTTTTCTATTCTTAACTTTATCGTATACTTTCAAATCTGCAGATTGTATATAATCCTTTATAAATACAGTATTATCCGCTCTGTTTAATACTATTTGTAAATTTGTTATAGCCATTTCTTTTTCGCTTGTATGTATTTTTTCTTTTGTAGTTGTAGTGTTATTAACTAATTCCAATTTATTTTTTACTAGTGTAAACTCTTGTTTTAATAGGTTTTCTGCTATCATTCTTATCCCCCCTTTTATTTTGGAGATAAAAAAGAGACTATTAGCATATTCCCTTTGCTACATAGCCTCGCTTAAACAACATTCTAACCATATTCTTTTTTATAATTTTTTATATAAAACTTGCATTGTGCTTTGTCTTATGTTAAAATTTCTGTATCGAAAAAAGTAATTTGATTAGAACTTTGTTGGCTTTGGTAGAGTAGCAAAGTTCTTTTTTTATGCCTTAAAATAAAACAAAAAAAGGAGAAACTAGAATTAAACCTGTTTAAAACAAGTTTATATCTAATTTCTCCTTCTTTTTATATAAAAAAATCTCTATTTTATCTCTTATTATTTCTAAAAAATTATGTTTTATATATTATATAGCATTTATAAGAAAAAAGCAAGCATAAATTTATAAAAAATAAAAAGACATGATATACATGTCTTTTATATATTAATACTAAGCAATTTTTTCAAAATCAATAACTTCAAGTATTTGTTTAGCGTACCAATTAACACCTTTATGAACTAGAGCCGAATTCTCAAAATCAATATTATCAATAGCAGTATTTGCAATATTGTTTGCTTGCGTATAATTTAATTTCCCAAATGAAAGTTTAAATAACGTTTCAGATAGTTCATTTTTTAATGTTTCTAGGTCTTTATTTGTTATAGTAATCATTTATATCCAACTCCTTTCCAGTATTTACTGAATACACATTTATTACTTTAATTATATCACAAATTTTTTGATTGTGTATAGATAATTGTTTACTACTAGTAGTTTTTTTTAATCCTTCTAGTACATTTTCTTCAGTTATTTCACCATTTTTAAGTTTTTGTAATAAAATTATAGGATTGCTATCGCTCATAACACCAAATATAAAGTCAAAGTTATGATGAGAAGTACCATCAACATTTTTAGTTCTATTATGATAAACAAATTTAGCAAATTCATCATCATACTTATCTAATATTCTAAATTTATATTTTTTATCATTAAACCATTCAATAGGAGAAAATTCAAATTCTATGACAACTGGAATTCTAGTATCCTCTATATCTTTTGTAGGTAATCCTAAATTAGGTTCTATTGCTTGATACTGTAATAACTTTGTTATGAAATATTCTGCTTGCTTTTTGTCTGGGGTTACATAAAAAGCGTAACCAAAATCTAATTCATTACCTTTATTATAATCAACTAAGATACCTTGGCTACAAATATTTTTCCAACCAGCGAGAGTAGTAGCATGGTACCATCTATCTTTATTTAAATATTTTAAAAATTTATCACCCATATAATTAAACCTCATTTTAAATGTCAAGCATGTTTTAATGAATTTAATTATAGCATATATAAAATAGTATTGTCCATTTATTAACATAATAAACGGTAAATACAATAATTTAAATTATTTACAGCATAATCTTAATTCAATATAAAAATCGTTTGGTTTAAAAAAGTTACGGTGAACCGTACCATAAGTAAAGGAGTAAAAAATTCACTTAAATTGGATAAATATTCATATTGTTTGTTTATAGCACTATTAACCATATTTTAAATATAAATACGGTTGATAGTTTTTTTATTATATAAAATAATCAGATACTTTTATATAAATTACCTATAAATTAGTATAAAATGTAAATATATATAAAAGGAGGTAGAAAAATGAGTGTATGTGATGCTAGTTCTAGTTGGAGTGGATATCAGTATCAGGGGAAGATAACTATTTATATCGCATTACAACTAATTAATAAATGTGTTAAGAATCCAACTGGTATGAATGTAGGAAAATATTTCATTGAAGTAGAACACCGTGAAGACTTAGCTATAAAAAAGGAAAATGAGTATATATCTTTTCATCAAGTAAAAGCAAGAAAATTTGACATTTATATGAATAATTATCTAGAAGCAATAGATAAGCTATATGACGAAAAGATAAAAAGTCCAAATGCCGATATATTTTTGCATACTATAGTTAATATCAAAGATTGGAGTGAAGAAAAGTACAAAGATTTATATAAATCTAAAGTTGAGAAAGATATTGCTGCAATTAATTTAATAGAAGAAGAAAAAAGCAAGTTAACAGATGCTAAAGCTATTAAGGAAAAGGATGAAAAAATAGATAAAATAAAAGATGAAATTAAATATAATCAATCAAAATATGATGAGAGTAACAAGATTAACAGTATAATACTCTGTAAGTATGGAGCAAAAGATGATAAATTCTGTACCTTAGGGGGCATAAAGGTATATATAGAGAATGAAATAAAAGAATACTTATTATATACAAATCAGAATGAAAAGCTTGGAAATATTGATGTGGCATATAATAAACTAATATGTTACATGGACGAGTATGTAAAAAAAAGACATGCAGGTGAGGTAAAGGAATATTTTGCAGTAGAAGAAATAAAAAATATATTAGATATGAGTTATTTAGATAGGGATAGATTATTTCATCTATCAAAAATAAAAGATATTTATTGTAGCATTAGCATAGATAATTATTGCAGTGATTTTTGTGATATGAAAGAAAGATGCAGCGTAGAATATTATGAATGCAAAATATATAAAGTAATTGAACATTTATTAAATATTGATCTTGATGATTTGGAAAAAATAATAATGAAATTTAATCCACATGTTTTAATTAAAGATTGGGAGTATGATGGAAGAAACTTTGTAAAAGAAGAGGGATTATATTTTTTGTATGAAACAATTATTAGCCATATAGAAAAGGAGTTATTTATTAGTGAGACTGTCGTTAAGTATGATAAAGGGGGAGTAAGTTATTTACCAACTACAATAAATTTACTTTCAGATAGACTAAAGAAAAGTGCAATTGAAAGATATAAGAAAACAATAAATAATAATGATTTTTTATTAAATGAATTATTTGAATATAATGTGTTCATAACTGAAAATTTAGTTAGTGAAAATATACTAGAATCAATAAATGATGTGGATGAAGTTGATAATATACTTGCAAAAGAACAAGAAGAATATAACGATAAGTGTTATTTAGTTAATCAAATTAGGTTTAAAGATATTGAAAAGATAAGGGAGGAAATAAATAATGATTAATATTATAAGTGATTTACTCAAACTAACGGAATTTAGTATAGACCAAGAAAATAATTTTGCAAGTAATAATAAAAAACGTATGTTTTATGTCTATAAAAGTTATGATAGCATTAAGGAATTTAAAGAAAAAATATATGAAGACCAAGATAATTTATATGATCATATAACTGGGTTAGAAAATGGAAATGAAATAAAAAAGAACACTTCATTTATTATATTGATTAAATTAAATGAAAATAGTGAAAAGAAGAATATTCAAGAAGAAATTCTAGATTTAGAAGAAGATAAATATTTTTTTAAGAAATATGTAATTACTTATTTAAATGATGAAGTTAATAGTTTTTATAATAAATTAAAAGAATATGATAATATAATAAATTTTATGGCGAAAAACCTTAATGATACAGATAAATTTGAAAAATTTAAAGTAAGTAATGAGATATCATATTATAGCTTAATTTTGAAGATATACATAAAGATTCCACATTTGTCTTGTAGAGATATATTTAATAAAAAAGAAATAACTAATTTGGGAGAGAGTATTATAGAAGGAATTAAAGAGATACAAGAGAAAGTAAAGGACGATAAATTAGATTATCATAAAAAGGTTATATCTTTAGATGAAAATGATATTGATGGTTATATAGAAAGGATGCTTTTAGAGATAAAGGAGAGTGAATAAAGTGTATTCCATTAATAGATTAGAAATTAATAATTTTAAGTTAATTGAAGATAAGAAAATAATTAATTTTTCTAAATGTGATTTAGTTGTATTAGATGGACCGAATGGATATGGAAAGACTAGTATATTTGATGCAATAGAAATATTAGTAAAAGGAAGTAGAAATTTAGATCAAGCTTTTAATTCAGAGTATAAGGATGGTGATAAGCCAGTAGTATACGCATACAATAAAAATAAGCCTATTATATTGAAAGGCGAATTTATTAATGAAGTTGGAGAGAAGTTTATAGTAGAAAGAATAATAGAGGATCCTGCGAATATAGGAAAGATAAGTGAGTTAAAAGATAGATTTAATGCATATAAGTTGAATAATTTTGAAGAATATGAAGGAGAAGAAATTACACAAGAGTATATAAATGATATATTGGGGTTATATCCTAATGAAGATATTTATAATTTAATGTATTATATACAACAAGAAGAAACATTATTTTTTTTAAAGGAGAATGAATATAAAAGAAAAGAAATATTAAATACTCTATTTAATATGGAGAAAGAATGTAAGGAACAAAGTAGAATACTTAAGTTAAGAGATAAACTTAATTCAAAAAGAAAAGAAATTGGTGGAACAAATGGAGAAGGCGGAGAAATTGCTAAGCTGAATAAGGAAATAAATGAAATAAAAGTTAAAGATGTTATCGATGTAGAATATAAAAGACTTATAGAAGACAAAAGTATTATATGGGATAATCAACTATTGCAATTAGATTATGATACTTTTCAGAAATCAATAATGGAATTAGATAGAATAAAATTATTAAGAGAAAATTTAAAAGATTACGAATCAATTCTGTATAATAATAGAATAGATTTTGCATTGAATACAAGGCAAGAAGATGTATTAAGAGGAGGTTTTATACTTAAGGAAGAATTGGCAGAGTATAGCCAAATAATGAAAGATATAAAGCTATGTGATTCGTATAAGAGATTTGTTAAATTTTTAAAATCGGATAATTATGAATCTATACAAGAAATCTTACAAGAAGATAATGAATTAAAAAGCGATTTGAAAAAGGAATTTGATATAGATAAATTTTATGATGATATTTCGAATATTGAGACGAGTAATAAGAATGCAAGCCACTTGGATTCATTAATAATAAATATTAATTCTATCAGAAAAAATCTAGAAAATGAATATGAAAAGTATAATTTAAAAAATAAAGAACAAGATATATGCCCGTTATGTGGATATGATTATACTAAATTAGACACTAAATTAACAGATAAGATACTGGAGAAAGAAGAATATTTCTCTAATCAACTTGATAATAGTAATAAGAGTTTAGACCAATTAATTAAAAAAACTAAGGAAGAATTTATAACTCCAATAATAGAATTTTTAGAAAAAGAAATAAATGAGAAAGATATAGACAGAGATTATAAGAAGTTGTTGGATTTAGCCAATTTAAATGAGGTAAGGATAAATAATTTTAATCGGTTTTGTAATGAAAATAATATAGATTTAAAAAAATATGCATTGGAGAGAAAAAAATATACGAAGGAAAAAGAAGAAAATAATTTAAATTTATTGAAGGAAGAATTAAAGTCTAAAAAAAGAAAATTAGAAAATGAAGAGATTCTTATTAATAAGAAAGAAGTTGATATAACTTTTTCTAATATTTTTGACAGCAAGATTGAAAGAGTTAGAAGTTTAACTATTACAGATATAATTAATAAAAAATTATATATAGACAACATATGTAGTGGGCAAGAAAACATTAAACGAAGTAAAAAGATAAAAGAAAAAGAATTACTAAAAAAGAAATATTTGAGATTGGACGATGAATATAATAAATGTAAAGATATAGCTTCAGTATATAAAAAATGTATTGATAATTACTCAAATAATATTATCAAAATACTTCAAATACCTCTCTACATATATAGTGGGAAAATAATACAGGATTATCAATGCGGATTAGGAGTATTTATAAGAAGTGAAAGTGGGGAACAACAAATAAGATTGAAATTTGTTAATAGTAATGAGTCTAAACATGACTTACTTAATAAATTTAGTTCGGGTCAATTGTCAGGGGTAATATTATCCATTATGCTGTCTTTAAATAAAGTATTTTCTAATAATAGTTTTAATGCTTTATTAATTGATGATCCACTTCAAAGTATGGACGATATAAATATGACATCATTTGTAGAGTTGTTAAGAAATGAATTCGGAAAATCTCAAATAATACTTTCTACGCATGATGAACGTATTTCAAGATATATTAGATATAAGTTTGAAAAATTCAATCTAAAGACAATAAGATATAATGTAAAAGAAGAATTAAAAGTTCAATAAAAAATTTTAATTAACAGTAATAAATATAAAGTTAAATATATATTATAACGCTGTGACAAAGAAGAGGAGTACTTAGAGTAATATGAACTATAGGTACTCCTTTTTCTATTTTCAAGGAGGTCTACGTTATACCCGTTACGGAGAACCGTACCATAAGTGAGGGCCCAAATTTTATATTTGGTATCTCGAACTTACTCAGCGAACGAATGTGAGTCGAGTTTCCTTTTATAATTTAATAAAGTGAAAGTTTAATAATAATTCATATTAGGAATAAACCTTATTATTTATGGATAAATGATAAGGTTTATTATATTTTAATATAATGTTTTAATAAAAAACATGATCGTTTTAGTAAAAATGATTATATTTATGATAAAATGATAAGAATAAAGAATAAAGAATAAAGAATAAAGAATAAAGAATAAAGAATAAAGAATAATATAAATGAGGGAGAATACATAATGATTTCTTTTGAAAATAATAAATTAAATAACTTAGCATTACCAATGAATATAGTGAGAATGTTAACTACTATAAATGAATATAAGGGGAAGCAAGATTTGTATAAAAAACAATCTCCTCAAATATTAAAAACACTTAAAGATGTAGCAATTATACAAAGTGCAGAATCATCTAATAGAATAGAAGGTATTTATACGTCGAATAAAAGATTGCGTGAAATAATGGATAATAAAATAGAGCCAAGGGATAGAAGTGAAAGTGAAATAGCTGGTTATAGAGATGTATTAAATACTGTTCATAATGCTTTTGATGCTATACCTGTAAAATCATCTGTATTGTTACAATTGCATAGAGATTTATATAAGTTTTCATCAGCTAAGGGTGGAAGCTATAAAAATACTGATAATGTGATTGAAGAAGTATTGCCTAATGGAACTAAATATATAAGATTTAAGCCTGTAGATGCTTTTAGTACCACAATATATATGGAGAAACTGTGCGAAGAATATAGAAAAGAGTTTGTGAAAGAAGAGGTAGATCCATTAGTTTTAATTGCCACATTTATATTAGATTTTCTTTGCATTCATCCCTTTAATGATGGAAATGGAAGAATGTCTAGATTAATAACACTTTTACTTTTGTATCAAAGTGGTTTTGAGGTTGGAAGATTTATTAGTTTAGAAAAAATTATCGAGGATAGCAAAGAAACCTATTACGAAGCATTGCATAAATCATCAATGTTATGGCATGATGGGAAAAATAATTTATATATATGGTTTGAATATTTTCTTGGAGTTATTATAAAGGCATATAAGGAATTAGAGGATAGAGTAGGATGTATTGACAATACTAGGGGAAGTAAGAGCGAAAGAATAGAAATGGCTATAGAAGGAAAGTTAGGCTACTTTACTAAGAATGAAATAAGAACTGTATGTCCTGATGTGGGAGAAGCCACTATAAATAGAGTATTTGAAAAGCTGAGAGTTGAAAAGAAAATAGAGGTTGTAGGCAGGGGAAGAAATTCTAAATGGAAAAGGCTATAGGGATAAGAGGTATATAATTAAAATGGAAAAGTTTCGCTCTCAAATGATATCATAGATAAGCGCAAGTTTTGGCCTTAACTATAGAATTTACTTGGTTAAGGCTATTTTTGTGTAAAAACTATATCACAAGTAATGCTTTATTTATAAAGCATTTTATAAAAAGGCAAATGTTTTTATTATAAAACAACTGAAATTATTGCCCCCTTTTACCCAAAGCTCCACTTTGAAACGATGCTATCATCATTATCTAAAGGTATATAAACATCGATAAAATTACTTATATCCTCATCTATAAACCCTTCATCTGTATCAATAATATCTACTACGGTATCTTTCTTTTTTCTAGTTTTCTTTTTGCTTTTCATAGTATCAAATAATAGTTGGGTATCTTTAAGGGTACTATTTCCTTTAATATTATTATCTTTACTATTTGTTAATGTAGCAGTATCTTTACTTTCATTAATAATATCTAAATTTAATCCAGTAACATCCTCACTAATGGATGATTTGTTTTCACTTGTTTTATTCTCTAACTTATTATCTTTTGTATCAAGGATTTCAGGGGTTAAGTTTTCACTTAACGTTGGATTATCCTTAACCTCAGATTCTTTATTCTTAGATATTTCTTTTTCTTTCACCTTGATATTTTGATGTTTAGCAAAGTTTCTCACCTTATAAACATTATCTAAAGTAAGTTCAAGCATTTCTAATTCTATAAATATATCTAATGCCAATTTAATTTGAGCAATATCTCTATTAAACTCTATTGAGAATGTCTCCATAGTATATGGTATACTCTTAGAAAGATATAGCTCCCCCTCCAAATTAACTTTACCTGCTAACAGCAAAATTCTGCTCCAGATATAATAAATAACATCTCTTTCCGGCTTCATATCAATTATTTTAAATTTAGTATCCTCATACATATCTACTCTTAATTTTACATATTTTCTCTCTTTCATGTTTTTCACCCTCCTAATATTTTTGTAAAAGGAAACTTTTCTTGTCTTTGCACTGCAAATTAAGATAGAAGAAATCCTTACAATTAATATATATACAATAATTGAAATAATTAGCGGGTATTATAGTAATTTTTTAAAAAATAAATAAATTTGCAAGCTCCATCAATAACTTTTCAATCTCCGTATTGGATTAAGTATTGGTTCTATAAAAAAAAGACGGCTTACAAGTAGTAAATCGTCTTTTTCTATAAATAATAATTTAAACTTTAAATCTATTAACTTCCTCTATCATTTTATTAGTCATATTACTAAGGTCTTGAGCGGAGGAGGCTACTTCTTCTATGGAGGCATTAAGCTCCTCAGAGGATGCTGAGATTTCCTCAGATGACCCTGAAATTTCCTCTGAGATTGATGATAATGTATTTATTCTATTTAGAATAATATCCTTATCGTTATCTATATTATCAGCTGAACTTTTAACTATTTCTATTTTAGGAATTACCTCATCCACAGCTTGTATTATTCGCTTAAAGGAAACTATAGTCTTGTCAATAATTCCAGCTTGATTAATCATCTCACCATCCATTGTTACAGCTTCTTGTACTATAATAGATGTATTATTTGATATTACATTTATTAAATTACTAATGTTTTCTGATGAAGCCTTTGATTGTTCAGCAAGTTTTCTTATTTCCTCAGAGACTACTGTGAACCCTCTGCCTGCCTCACCAGCTCTAGCTGCCTCAATAGCTGCATTTAGTGCTAATAAATTAGTTTGTTCTGCAACACTATTGATCATATTTGTAATCTCATTTATCTCATTTATATCTTTTCCAAGATCCATTATTTTTGAATTAAAAGCCTTAAATGAATTGCTTATATTTTTTACTGAGTGATTTAATCCATTCATTTCAGTACTACTATCATTAGCCATTATACTTATTTCTCTAGAATTTGAGTCTACAACTTTTATTTCTCCAAGCATCTCTGATAGCTTATTACCAAACTCATTTAGAATTTCTGTCATTTGCATTAAATCTTGAGATTGAGTATTTATACCCTGAGCTATTTCAGCTGTTGATTGTACAGAACTTTCAGATACGCTTGATATCTCTTCTGAAATGGCAGATAAGTTTTCTGATTGAGTATTAATAGTTAGGGAATTGTCTTTAATTTTTTTAATCATCGTTCTTAGTGAAGCCTGCATTGATTTCATAGAATTAATCATAACCCCAATTTCATCTTTTGAATTCAAATACTTAGTAGGAACTTCCACAGATAAATTTCCGTCTGATAATAATCTCAGATGATTTGAAGCTGATTTTATTCCTTTTGATAAAGCATTAGAGATTATGTAAATTATGATAAACGCTATTACAATAAATATTATTGACGTTAGTATAACTAAAGTTTTTAAACTATTTAATTCTGATAATATTTCATTTTGAGTTACAGAGATTCCTACGGACCAATCAGTTCCGCCTACTGGAGCATACCCAACATATTTTTCTTCTCCACCGTATTCATACTCACCTAGGCCAGCTTCTTTTGCAAGCATTTTTTTATGTACATCAGCTAAGGCTTGAAAATTGGAATTTTTTTTTGACTCTTCTATTATGTTTGACATTTGTATAACTAAATCTCTATTACTATTTGCAATAGAAGTTCCGTTTTTATTTAGCATAAATGCAGTGCCTGTTTTCCCAACTTTTACTTCATCAGTCATATCACTTAAATAATTACCATCTCTAGCTTGAACAAGTACTCCTACAACTTTATTATTATTTTTAATTGGAACTGCATATACAACGATTATCATACCGTCTGTTTTGCTAACTATTGGGTCGGATACACTAGCTTTGCCTTCCAGTGCTTGTTTAAAATATGACCTCTCATTAAAGTTTGATTTTGAACCATCGGTAAGGATTGAATTTCCATTAATATCAACAATACCCATACTAATGCTTCCAATTCTTTTAGATTCATCTGTAAGAATTGATATTTTATTATCTATTGAATTGTTTGGATCTTTTATATCTGATCTTGCAGCAATAGCTTCTAGTGTATTTAATTCTCCTTGAAGCTTACTTTGAATATTACTAGCTGTTTGCTCAGCAATTCTAGGCATAGTGTTATTTAAGTTAGATTTTAGAGCATTTGATGAGTTAATAAAAGAAATTATACCTAATCCTATACACACAACACAAACTAATGATCCGAATAATACCATTAATTTTGATTTTAAACTTTTCATAATATCTCCTTTTTAGATATATGTATTTAAAGATGGTTAGCCATCTTTAGTTATAATTTATAATCAGCTTTTATCTGTAAAATTTACATTATATAAGTATATTCGACTGATAATAATATAAACTTTAACAAATTTGTTAATATAATCATAAAAAAGCTAATAAAACCACTTTCGAAGTCTTATTAGCTCTTTTTCATACTAAGATAATCTAACCTTAAAACATTGATGTAACAACTTATGCTGCAAGTTTTTTATTTGCTGATTTTTTTTCTATTCTTATAAATAATATTGTTAATGCTATACCTACTAAGCTAAGTGCTAATGCTATATAAAATGCATTTGTAAAGCTACCATTATTAGCACCAGCAACTTGAACTGCTATTTTAGGTCCGAAAAATGCTGCTGCGGAGTATCCTATAAATGTGATTCCATAATTTACTCCATAATATTTCATACCAAATTTTTCAGCTACTATTGAAGGGAAAATACCTAAGGTTCCACCAAAACATAAACCTATTCCTATTAATCCAATTGCAAATCCAACTACAGAGTGTGTTGTAGCAAGAACTAGTAACATAGCAGCTACAACAGTATATATACAAATTAATGCATTGTAACGACCAAGTTTATCGGAAACAGCTCCCCAGAATATACGGCCCATACAGTTACTTAATGAGTATAGACTTACATATAATGCTGCTACCGCTGCTGATAATCCAAACATTGTTTGTCCAATAATTGAAGCATTAGATGTTATCATCATTCCTGATAAAGCTCCAATTGTAAACATAGATGCAATTATATAGAATTTTGAAGTTTTTATCATATCTATCCAATTGATATTTACATTTGATCCATTAGCTGAACTAGGAGTTGGTGGATTCCAGCCTTCTGGTTTATAGCCTGCTGGGGTAGCTGTTATAAGTAGACCAAAAACTACTGTAATCACCATATACGCTATTCCCATGATTTTAAATGTTGATAAAACTCCGCTATTTTGAATTAAGTTATTAGCTATTGGAGCGGCTAGAATTGTAGCTCCACCAAAACCTGCTGTAACTATACCAGTCGCTAATCCCTTCTTATCTGGGAATAGTTTAACAGTATTACCTATAGTACCTGAATATGCTATACCTTGTCCTAAACCTCCAAGTACTCCATATGCTAAGTATAGATGTATAGGTTCTTTCACAAAACCTGTTAGCATAAATCCTAAACCAAACAGTGCTCCACCACCTATAATAGATAGTTTTGCTAACCCTCTGTCTAATAGTTTTCCACCTAAAATCATTGGAATTGGTGATATTGCTGCGTTTATAGTAAAAGCTGTCATTACTACCGCCTTAGACCATCCAAACTTTTCACCAAGTGGTCCTGCAAGTACACTAAAAGCATAAACTGCACCTACACATAAATTTACCATTACAGATGCTAAAAGAACTAAATTACGATTAATCTTTTTATCTACCATTACTAATCATTCTCCCTTTTTTATGTATATTTTTGTAATTTTATTTGCTCTATAATTATATTTTTAACAAATATTTTTGTATATATTTCTCACAAATAGTAATATATAAAACAAGAGACTATGAATACATAGGAATTTTATACATGTCACTATTTACATGTATAAAATATCATATATTTTGATCTAAATCAATATATTTTTGTTAAAAAAAAAACAATTAGCTAAAACTAATTGCTTTTATAAAAATGATATTAATTTAAATGATTTATTTCATCAATTGTAAGGAGTCTTCTAACCATTCACAGTATCTATTTTCCCGTTTTAGAGCATTGGTTAAAACTAAGTAATTTCCAAACTCTTTTGACTCATATGTAATTTCATCACCTATAACTACCTTTAGTTTTTCAAACTCCTCTTCTAAAAAAGATAGCCTCTTTTTATGTTTTTCTAACTCATTTAAAAATTGTTCTCTAGCCTCATCTTTGGGTATAGATGAAATAAAATAAGCCTTTAACATAAACTCATCTTTTAAAGTAATAAATTCTTGCTCTAGTGTACTTAACCATTTATTTAACTCTTTTTTCCCCGCATCAGTAATTGAATAAACTTTCTTTTCTAATTTTTCGCCTTGTATTTCTATTTTGAATTCTATTAGACCTTCATCTGTTAATTTTTTTAATTCTGGATATATTTGACTATGCTTTGCACTCCAAAAGTGTCTGATTTCTTTATCTTTGAATTCAGTCATAATATCATAACCGCTCATTTCGCCTCTATCTAGTAGACCTAAAATAGCGTGTTTAAGAACTCTCATATTTATCCTCCATTACTTTAAAAATTATTTTTCATATTTGATTATCTAGAAATAATTTTTATATTTTTATAGCAATATAAAGGTGTTACTGTTTTGGTAACACCTTTATCAAATTCGAATCTTTAGTTTAGTATTTCTTATCTTGTAAACAGTAAAATTATTACCTGTATATTATATCACATAAATAATTATTATGATGTTTTTAATAAAGTTATTCGATTATTAATAGGTTAAGGATATCTCACAAATAATCTTTTACACTTTGATCAAATGCTTAAATTCACCAGATAACTATATTCTGAACTCCAACCCAGTGAATAAAAGAACTATCTTTAAGTTTTAATAGATCTTTACTGTCAGCAGATATATACATACCAGCATATTCAGCACCTTTATCTTCAGTTTCTTTAATTAAATCGTCAATATTAATATTTTCAAACATATCCTGATAGTACATAGACCTCAGAAGGCTTAGATTGTTCTTTATAAGAGATAGATTTCCTATAAGAGATTCTTTATGAGCTTCGTTATCCATATTTTCATATTGAGTTTGTTTTCCTCTGTTATTCTCTAGTTGTTTTGCATTCTTATTGTCATATGGAAAGACTGTTGTACGTAGAAAATAAGAAGGATTTGCTAATACAAAGTTTGAGTTAAATACAGCTATAGGTGAGATATCAAAGGTTGACATATCGGCATCTGTAGAGTCAAGCTTATCAACAAAAGATTCTTTTATTTCTTCAGCGGTTAAGGGTTTATTAAATTGTATAAATATTTTTGCTTTAGTTCCTTGAGGAGCATTTTCAAGTACATTAAAACCAGCTTTTGGATCAGATTCATGATCAAAAAAAGGAGTGAATTCTTGAAATATTAGTTGAGGTGCCGTTGTTTCTTTTGATTTAGAAGGCTCACCAAAACTGTATTTTACATTTAAATCCATTTCATCTATTTTAGTGTTTCCGATAGTATTTTCAAGAGAGATATCGATATTTTGTTGTGCAAAAAGTGATGAGCTAACTCCGCTACGATTTGATTTATATTGAGGTTGAAACATCTCTGCAAATTGAACTATAATCTCTCTTTTTACATATAACTCCTTATAGTCTAATCCAAACAAAGATGTAATTATTTTAGATGAAGTAAAATATAGAAATATAAAAAATAAAAAAACACAAATAGATGAAAATGCGGTTATTAGTATAATTCTTAAATTTATTCTAAGTTTTAATGATTTATCTGTTATATTACCTTCAGATATATTTTGCTGTTTAAGTTCTTCAAAAAAATCCTTTTCATCACTATTAAGATAATCTGATATAGCAATGAATTTATCAATAGAGGATTGTATTTCAGAAACTTCTTCTTTATTTAATTTACCTTCTTTATATAACTTGAGTTTTTCTTGGAATTCGCTATTCATCAATTTCCCTCCTTAATTCTCTAAGTGTTTTTCTGGCTCTGTAGAT
The DNA here is from genome assembly GCF_002320975.1 of Clostridium sp. UBA1652. Lineage (NCBI taxonomy): Bacteria > Bacillati > Bacillota > Clostridia > Eubacteriales > Clostridiaceae > Clostridium > Clostridium sp. UBA1652. Next base: position 34,004 of record NZ_DCLI01000082.1, on the reverse strand, counting down.
TAAATTAGTAACTGCTGAAACGCTTATACCTAAAATTTCTGATGCTTGATGATAAGATAACTCGTTTACTAGGCATAACAGCACTACCTGTCGTTGATTCTCTGGAAGTTGTTTTATTAATATAAAAGCAGAGTTGACACTTTCCTTAAGCATTAACTTGTCTGTAAAATCTTGTATGTTTATTTTATTTAAAAAGTTATCTTCATGAAAGCTTAATCTACTATTTTTTTTAACATAGTCTACGTAGAGGTTATGAGCCACTGTGAGAAGCCAGGATTTTATGCTTTCATTAGAAATTTGAAGAATACTTAAAGCCTTAACAAAAGATTCTTGAGTCAAGTCTTCTGCTGTTTGGTGGCTATAGGTAAGTCCATAAAGGTATCTATATACATAAGGAAAATATTCTTTATAAATTTTAATAAATGAGTCCCTCTTCAATCAGTCACCTCCATACTTTTATTTAAAGTCTGTCATTATATATACGATTTATCTAGCCAATTATCGCACTATTGTATAAAAATAAAGTGTTCTAATTTATATAATAAGGCAAGTTGTCCTATTTAGTATAATAATAGTTTAAAGTTGGAATTATATTATATAACAGAAATCTTATTAGGAGGAGTTTACAAGATGCAACAAAATCAACAAACTCAACAAGCGGCTCAGTTAGTGGAGGAAACAATCCAAAAAGCATTATATTCAATTAAACAAGCCACACAAGTTGCAAATCCACAGGCGGTTATAGATACACAATCTCAATTACAAGAGGCAACAAAAAAATTAGAGGATGCTAGAAATACAGCAACCCCTGCTCAGAAACAACAATTCCATCATGTACAACAATTGTTGCAGCAGGCTCTTCAACAAGTTCAACAAGCCATTCAATTAGGAAATGAGTAATAAAATAGACACCTGAAAAATAGGTGTCTATTTAACGTATTTAATATGAATTCTATGTAGTGGAATCTGTGGGAATTAGTGATTTTATTACATCTTGAATTTCTTTATATCCAGTACAACGACAGATATTAGATTCTAGACAGTCTTTTATTTCAGTATCATTTGCTTTTGGATAGTTATTAATGAGTGAATTACAATTCATAAGAAATCCTGGAGTACAGTAACCGCATTGAAAGGCAAAATTTTTAATAAACTCAGTTTTAAGAGCGGTGTTTTTAAGTCCTTCAACGGTGATAATTTTCTTTCCTACAGCTTCTATGGCTAACATCAGGCATGACTTTATAGACTCTCCATCGATATCTACAGTACAAGCTCCGCAATCACCATTTAAGCATCCAGGTTTAGCCCCAGTTAAACCTAATTCTTCACGAAGAACCTCCAATAATGTATCAGAGTGGCGTACGTAGACTATTCTCTCCTCATCATTAACGTTTAAAATAATTTCTGATTTATTCATTCTCTACACTCCTTAAAATATCTATTAAAGTATTTTTAAGAACAAATTTTCTATAACCATCTGAGCCATGAACATCATTTAACACAGTATCAGGTATATTATTTATTGCTTTTTCTATTTTTTCATCTTGAGATAGATACCTGTCATTTAAATTTTCTTCCATTTCTTTGCTACGAAAAGGATAGGCACATAAACCGCTAAAGGCAAATCTTATAAAGTTATCTTTTTTATTAGCTGATACTGTTACTAAAGGATAACCAACATCCCAGTGTTTTCGTTTCTTTATGCAAAGAGAAAGAGATTCAAGCTCTTTTTCTTCTATAACTATTTGAGCTAAAAGTTCGCCCCTATCTAAATTCAAATTTTTATTAAAAACATTTTCTATTGGAGATAGTTTTAAACCTTTTGGACCAGCAATTAACACTTTGCTATCAGTTAATAATAGAGGTAAAATTGTTTCTCTATATTTAATATTTGAACATATATTTCCGCCAAGGGTAATTTTATTCCTTGCTGTATGGTCAGCTATCTCAACTATGGATTTGCCTAGGAAGGGAAAATATTGTGACTCTTTAATTTTATTCAAGGTTTGGGAAGCACCTAAAGTAATTATTCCTTTATCTTTTCTTAACAATAAACAATCGGGAATTTCTTTAATGTCAATGACAGCACCTGTATTAATTTTATTAACCCTTCCTAAAGTAATAATTTCTGTACCACCTGAAAAATATATTGGAGACTTTTTATTTTTATCTAAATCTTGAAATAAGGATATAGCTTCATTAAGTGATTTAGGTTTGTGGTATTCAAAATTGTAACTAATCAACTTTTATTCACTCCATTCTTTTCACTCCATATTAGTTCGGGAGTTATGGGAAGTTTAGTTAATTCTATGCCGGAAGCGACTGATAATGCATTTGCTAAGGCCGCAGGCATGCCTATAAGACCATGCTCTCCAAGTCCTCGAGCGCCATAAGCACTATCAATATGGGGGGTTTCAATAAACTGTACAATATACTCTGGATGTTCACCGTATCTATAAGGAGTGTATGTACGAAGTCTATTATTGAGTACAATGCCATTATCATCAAATAATAGAGTCTCACTGCTTCCTAAGTTTAATCCCATATCCATTGCACCTATGATTTGACCCTCAGCTAGTTTTAAATTTAAAATCTTACCTGCATCTATAATAGAATAAGCTCTTAAAATTTTGTATGTATAGTCTCTTATATCGAACTCTATTTCAACACCTTGTGCTCCAACTGTAAATTCTGGACCTGGTTTACCTACGCCAGTATTATAATCTAGATGAGTTAGGTGTCTTAAAGTGTAGTATCCTCTACCAATTATTTGACCTCCTATCCCGTAACCATTAGGGTATTTATAACCGCAACATACATCTTTAACTGTTATAAATATATCAGGTTCATCTTTAACATAAATCATTTCATTTCCTATATCTAGATCATCTTGTGAGCACATAAGTATTCTAGATGCTATATCTTTTAGCTGATAAATTAGATCATCTGCTGCTTTTAATAATGCTCTTCCCGCCATGAGAGTTCCTCTACTTGCAACTGTCTTCCAATGGGAAGGAGAAGTTTGCGTATCAACATCCATTTTTACATGTATTTTATTTATATCCATTTTTAATTTTTCAGCTAGTATTTGAGCGAGTATGGTTTTTGTTCCCATGCCTATTTCAACTATGCCACAGTTAACATTTATACTGCCATCACCATTAAATGTTAATATAACACCAGAACCAGATTCACTTCCGATAGTTGAAGTTTTCCAAACACAGCTTATCCCTTTTGTTCTAATCTTTCTATCATCTACATAAATAATTTGACCTTCTGACCAATTCATACTTTGCTTTAAACTTTCAATGCAAGTAGGCAGGTCTCCAACAGTACTTCTGTTTAGGAGTATTTGAGTTGGGGTTGTATCACCTGGCTTAATTGAATTTTTTTTCTAAGATCTAAGGGATCCATTTTAAGTTTTTTTGCAAGCATATCCATTGCTCTTTCAAAGACAAATAAAATCTCAGAGTGACCAAACCCCCTATATGCTGTAACATAAGGATGGTTTGTGTAAACACACATAGAGTCACACCAAATATTATCTATATTATAGGGGCCTATACATGTGGCTCCTGCAGCTCTGCTTATAGTAGTACCTTTATCAGAGTATGCACCAGTATCAAACATATATGTAATTTCTGCAGATGTAAGTTTTCCATCTTTTGTGGCTCCAAGCTTTATATTTGCATCTAAACCAATATGAACTGGAGATGATATCATATCCTCTTCACGAGTCAGCATTAACTTCACAGGTCTACCACCAACAGCTATAGTAGCCATATACGCAATGAGTTCTAACTGAACAGCAGCCTTTCCTCCGAATCCTCCACCTACAAATGGAGTTTTAACTATTACTTTTCCTTCATCAAGACCAAAATAGTCACTCATCAATTTTTTATAATATATGGGGCTTGAGTGGATGATGTAAATATAACACTCCCATCAGGATGAGTTTCTGCAATAACACATCTTGTTTCCATAGAGATATGATCTGATTGAGCAAACGAAAAGTTTGAACTTATGGTTACATCACTTTGACTAAAAGCTTCATTTGGGTTGCCTTTTCGAATTTTAACACGGTTTGCAATATTACTATTTGCTTCAGGATAAACGTGCTCTATCTTCTCATACACCCCCAAGTTTTCATGTACCAAGACTGAATTCGGCAAAAGTGCATCTTTAGGAGAGTTTACAACAGGTAAAGGTTCGTATATAACTTCAATAAGATCACAAGCTATTTTTGCTTGAAGTTCAGTATCAGCAACCACTGCAGCAACTGGTTCCCCGTGATATCTTACTTTTTCATAAGCAATAAGAGGTCTATCTTTAATTTCTTCTCCGGTTAATGGAAAAGGCTGACCTAATATAATCGTACGTACACCAGGTATCTCTAATGCTTTTGAAGAATTTATATTTTTTATTTTCGCGTGTGCATAGGGGCTTGTTATGAGTTTTATATGAAGCATATCTTTGCTTGAATAATCAGCGGTATATTTAGCTGCACCAGTTACTTTCTCTAGTGCATCTTTACGATGAACGCTTTGTTCAAGAATCCAGCTCATGAAACTTTCCTCCTTTTCACAATATTTACTCTAATGTTTATTATTAGTCCAGATAGATTAATTTATACTTAAAGGATTTAATACATTAAATAGCAGAGAGTATAAAACCGGTGATTTTAGAAAATATAATAGAGTAGGAATTAAGCCTATTTTAGAATTTTTATAAATAAAACATAGTTAGGAGTTTTTTTATGCCAAATGAGAATGGAACTATTTCATATGAGCTATTAACCCTTATTACAACAGCTACATTAATAGGAACCTTAGCAAGGATATTTATGATTCAAATAGACTATAGACAATATCCTAATTATCCAAATGCATATTTAATACATATAGTGACAGGGGCACTAGCTTCTGCAATAGGAGCATTTATTGTACCTGCAATAGTTCAGGAGCAGTTTACTGCTGTAACTTTTTTAGCTTTAGGAGTACAACATTTTAGAGATGTTAGAAAAGTTGAGAGAGAAAGTCTTCTAGATCTAGAAGGCCAGGAATATACAAGTCGAGGAGAAGCTTATATAGATGGTATTTCAAAGACATTTGAATCTAGGAATTATATAGCCTTAATAGTATCATTGGCTACAGGGATTACGATCAAAATTATTCAAAGTTATACTAATACTCCTACGGTTATAGAAATTATCCTATCTTCAATTGTAGGACTTTTAGTTTTTTATATGATTAAAATATTTACGAAAAGTCATAGGTTGGAAGATATAGCAACTGTAACAGAAGGAAAAATAGAAGTTAAAAATTCAACTTTATATGTTAATGGTATGTTTGTTTCTAACATAATGGGTAGAGATGAGGCAAAGGAGTGGTTTGTGAAAGATGGAATAGCTGCTTGTATAGAACCTAATCACGAGCATTATCAAATTCCCATAATGAATCCAGGACAGAGGCAGGCAATTCTCTTTGAGGTAACAAGAAGATTAGGACAGAGAAAAATATATAGTGTGCAGGATATAAATAGTGGAAAGTTAATTATTGTCGTTGTTCCTGTAATTAAAAGCTTTGAGTTATTAAAAGAGACAATATTATTAACTCCCTTACTAGAGACTGTGAAGAAAAATTCTAAACTTCTTAATATAAAAAAGGAGGGTAAGTAATGGACAGTAATAATATTATTGCATATGTTACTCTTGATAAGGAGAGATACTTAGGAGGAAATCCGTTATCTTTATTAGCAAAAGATGAAAATGAATTATCAGATATATCTGAAGCCCTTGCGGAGGCTTTTGTAGCATATATATTAAAGCTTTCAAATGGTGATTGCATAGTTATAAAGAAATAAAAGAAAAATCTTGAAGAACGGAATAAATGCATATATAATTAGTACATAATAGTTATATATGGAAAACAGTGATTATAAAAGCTACGATTTATAAATTTCTTAAGAGAGCCGATGGTTGGTGTGAATCGGTGAAAGGTTAAATCTTTCCACTTTTGGAGCTGTCGGTGATGAATCGAAAGGTTTGTACTCTTTATTGTACTATTGTCGAGTGGCTAGTTGCTTTATAGACTAGCAAGTTGGGTGGCAACGCGGATATCTCCGTCCCAATATATATATTTTTATATATGGGATGGTTTTTTTTATTTCAATTTATATTAAATGTATCAGGAGGATAAAAAATGTTAGATTTAAAATTTGTTAGAGAAAATCCAGAGTTAGTTAAACAAAATATAAGGAATAAATTCCAAGATAACAAACTTCCATTAGTAGATGAGGTTATTGCGTTAGATGCAGAGCTTAGAGGGGCAAAGGTAATAGCCGATGGACTAAGAGCTGATAGAAATAAATTTTCTAAACAAATAGGTGGATTAATGGCTCAAGGAAAAAGAGATGAAGCCGAAGAAATGAAGAAAAAGGTTACTGAGCAATCTGAAAAGTTGGCTGAGTTAGAAGCAAAAGAAGCTGAGTTAGAAGAAAAAGTAAGAAATATTATGCTAGTAATTCCAAATATAATTGATCCAAGTGTACCAATAGGTAAAGATGACAGTGAAAATGTTGAAGTTCAACGTTATGGTGATCCATTTGTACCAGAGTTTGAGATTCCATATCACACAGAGATAATGGAAAAATTACAAGGAATAGATTTAGATAGTGCTAGAAAGGTAGCTGGGAATGGTTTCTACTACTTAATGGGTAATATTGCAAGACTACATTCAGCAGTAATTTCTTATGCTAGAGACTTCATGATAGATAGGGGCTTCACATACTGTATTCCTCCATTTATGATTCGTAGTGAAGTTGTAACTGGGGTTATGAGTTTCGCAGAGATGGAAGCTATGATGTATAAGATAGAAGGCGAAGATTTATATTTAATCGGAACAAGTGAACATTCTATGATTGGAAAGTTCATAGATACTATATTGCCTGAAACTTCACTTCCACAAACGTTAACTAGTTATTCTCCTTGTTTTAGAAAAGAAAAAGGAGCTCATGGTATAGAGGAAAGAGGCGTATATAGAATTCATCAATTTGAAAAGCAAGAGATGATTGTTGTATGCAAACCAGAAGAAAGCATGGAATGGTACGATAAATTATGGAGAGATACTGTAGATTTATTCCGTTCTTTAGATATTCCAGTAAGAACATTAGAATGTTGTTCAGGTGATTTAGCAGATTTGAAAGTTAAGTCAGTTGACGTTGAAGCTTGGTCTCCTAGACAAAAGAAATACTTTGAAGTTGGAAGCTGCTCCAATTTAGGTGATGCACAAGCTCGTCGTTTAAAGATTCGTGTAGATGGAAAAGATGGTAAATATTTTGCACATACTTTAAATAATACAGTAGTGGCTCCTCCAAGAATGCTAATTGCATTTTTAGAGAATAACTTAAATGAAGATGGCTCTATAAATATTCCTGTAGCATTAAGACCATATATGGGTAATAATGAAGTAATTAAATAGTATATATTAGCGCATTGAATTTATTTAATTCAATGCGCTATATTTATTTGGTAAAGCAGTGTCAAAAATAGGAAAATATTAATACTTATATAGTAAAAGTATATTTTAGAAAGGATGGCATATATGTTTAGAATGTTTCCTTTTATGCTTAACGGAATTAATATTTTCAGTGGTATGTTTACTGATACATTTTTTAATAATATGATTAATCAAGTCTTAGCGAGTAGTTTAGTTAATGAAAGACCAAGGGAGCAGGATTATAGTGTTGAGATGAAAGATCATGGAGATTATTATCTATTAAAAGGGTATTTACCAGGGGTTTCACCTAAAGATATAAGTATAGATTTTGAAAGGAATAGAGCTATTTTAACTATCAGAAGAAGACAAGTATATAGTAATGGGTTGAATGTAATGATGAGTATAGTTGAGACTGGCGGTAATTTAATTAAAACTTTCAATATAGAAGAGATAGATAAAAGCAAGATAGGTGCAGCATTTGATAGAAGTATACTTCTATTAACTTTACCTAAGAAAAAGATGATAAAAAAATATGAGGAAGAGGAAACTCCAATAATAGTAGATGTAGATAGTTATGAAGTTGAGTGAAATAAAAAAACCTCCTTTGCAAAAAAAATAGGGTGCATAGGAGGTTTTTTGTTAAAGATAATAAAAGGCTAGATTAAGCTATTATTTTATGTAAGGTAGTATTAATTTTATAATGTCCTCAATTAAATGTAGTTCTTTAGTGGAACATTTATTAATTAAGTCATATATTAAGTTTTTACTCTGTACAGAGTAATTCGCTAAATCTTCTCTTAAAATCACATTAGCAGTATCAGTGTATTTATTTCCATATATCAAATAGTCAGTAGATATATGGAGACAATTAGATATTTTAACTAAAGCGATAAGGCTCATCTGTCTTTCCCCACGTTCAAGTTGTCCAATATATAAGGGTGAAAAGTCAACAATCTCAGCAAATTTCTCTCTAGTCAGGCTTAATGCTTCTCGCTCAGTTCTTATTCTATGCCCGATGGCTTTATTATCTATATTTAGTAATTCATTCTTCAATTTAGTTCACTCCTCAAGATAACTCTATACATAAAAATTAATTAGATAAATAAGCAGAGAGCTATTATATTTTGTTTGCAAATAGCATAGTAGTTCAGTAAAATTATATATGTTAAATATTTACTGATAGTTAAAGCTAAGGTGGAGGAGAGTTGATGATTAAAAGAGAAATAAGCGAATTAAGAGATGAATTACATTCGCTGATAAATGAAAATGCTGATTATAATGAAATATTAAAGACAAGCGTTGAACTAGACAAGTTAATAGCGGAGTTTATTAATAATAAAGAGAAGAATAATGATAAAGATAAAGATGAGTTGTAGTACATATTTCCTGATCTATAATAAGAATAAGCATATTAAGCTTATTAATATGCTCATCTAATTATTAAGATTTCCATTTAAATAAACTTTCTTCAAGTATATCTATTAACATAAACAAAACAAATCCCAATAGACCAAGGATTATTATTCCTGTGTACATTTCCAAATAACTGATTCTGCTCCATGCATCTAATATATAATAACCTATTCCATATTTGGTTCCATAACCTTCTGCAAAAAACAATATTGAGAGTGCTGTTCCTATAGATAATCTTAAGGTTGTAAGTAGCTCTGGCAATATAGCTGGTAATGTTATGTGAGAAAATATTTGAAGTTTTGAGGCACCAAGGCTTCGTATAGGATTATAGGTTTCATAGGGTATATTAAGAGCTGCATCTCTTACTGCCACAATAATTTGGAATACCAAAATAAGAACTATAATAATAATTTTTGATTTATCTCCTAATCCATATAACAGCATTACTATAGGAAGTAGAGCAGTTTTTGGAATGGGGTAGGTGAAATAAACCAATGGGTTTAAAATTTTATTCCACATTTTAGAGTAAGCCATAAGTAATCCAATCAATGATCCTATAATTAAGGAAATTATAATTCCACTTGAAACCCTATAGAGACTAACGAAAACATGTTTATAAAGCTCTTGATTAGATAACTTGAACATATTTAAGTATACTTCAGTAGGGCGGGGAAGAATTTTCATATTAACTTTTAGTGAAAAAAGATACCATAACAAATTAAAGGTAATGAATCCTTGTATGAATACTAATAGTTTTTTTCTAATTTTCATATTTTCCAACCTCTTTTTATAATGCTTCTTAAGTATGAAGATAGTTTTAAATATCTTTCATCCTCTCGTAGGTTCTCTGTATTAAATAATGGATTATCAATAATTTCAACTATAGTTCCAGGACAATGAGACATTATAACTATCTTTTTTCCCATATATATGGCTTCTTCTATGTTATGAGTTATAAATAAGGTTGTAAGCTTATATTGATTCCATATGTTTATGAAAAGTTCTTGAGCTTCTTCACGAGTTAAAGCATCAAGTGCAGAAAATGGCTCGTCCATAAGCAGTATATCTGGATTCATTATAAAAGCTCTTGCTATGGCAACTCTTTGTTTTTGACCACCACTTAATTCATTAGGATACCTATCTTTTAGCTCATTTATGCCTAGTTTAGTTTGAATATGCTCTATTCTTTCAGTTAAAGAGGAGTCAATTTTTACTCCTTTTATTTTAAGAGATAATAGGCAATTTTTTTGTACACTTTTCCAAGGCAGAAGTCCAAAATTTTGAGGAATAAGTCCTATATTATGAGTCTTTGGGTTTAGTGATTTATCATTCAAAAGAACATCCCCGGTAGAACTTTTAATGATACCACTAAGGACATTAAGTAGAGTGGATTTACCACAGCCAGAAGGGCCTATGATAGCATAGATATCCCCTTCTGCTATAGTCATATTTATAGGTCCTAATGCATTAATTATTTGATTATTTGATTTATAATTAACTGTAAGATTATTTATATTTAGCATAAGAGACCTCCATAGAAATTTATTTAACGCCTATATTATTTGTAACATCTTTAGGAGTTAAGTTTTTAGTAATTAAGTTATTATCCTTGCACCAATTTATAGCTTCTTGAACTTCTTCATCTTTAGGAAGCATATTTTTTCTAAAAGTAGGTAATTTAATTTTACCTTTCATATCTTCTGGATAACCAACTGTTTTTATAATTAAGTCTTCATATTCAGTAACAGATGTGCTATTTATATATTCAACAGCTTCATTATATGCCTTGTAGAAAGCTTGTATTTCACTAGATTTATCATCTATAGCTTTTTGAGTGAAAGCAGATACTGAAGGGTATGAAGCTAAGTTACTAGCGCTTCCTAGTAGAATTCCACCACTATTTATTGCCATTGAAGAGAATGGTTCTGGAAGTAAAGCAGCATCTACGTTACCATTATTAAGCATCTCAAGTCTAGTTGGTATAGCGGGAACTACTGATTTTTTTACATCTTTAGGATTCATAGAATTTTTCTCTAATATCTTATCTAGAGTGTATTCTATTGAAGTTTTTTCTGATATAGCTACACTTTTTTCTTTAAGATCGCTTAAGGACTTTATTCCAGATTTAGCTCCAGCTACAAGCATAAAATCACCATCTGTAATTCCAGTTATTTTAACATCAAAGTCAGCATTTTGATAAAGGGATATAGCTACTTCATCACATATTACTCCATCTAAGCTTCCAGCTTGAAAAGCTGCATCTCTGTCTTTTGAGTTTTTAAAGGTTTCAATTGTTACATCAACACCTGCTTTTTCAAAAAGACCTTTTTCTTTAGCAATTACGAAAGGTACTGAGTCTATAGAACCCATCATTCCAAAAGTTAAACTTTGTTTTTCAGGTGTTTTAGTTTCTTCAGTTTTTGAACAAGCTGTAAGCGATAATAATACAGCTGCTGAGGTTAATATAGTTAATAATTTTTTTAGTTTAGTCATTTTCTAATTCTCCTATTTTTTTAAATTAATGCGTCAATAACGCCAAAGATTAAAAATACAATACTTATTAATTGATTTATGCTATAAGAAGCTAATTTAACATTTGATAAATTAGTTGGGGAAACCATTCTGTGTTCTAAAATAAATAAAACTGAAATGATTCCTATACCAATAAAGTATATTAAACCAAGTTGTGGACTTAATAATCCTACTATGATTAATATTACTAATGTTATAGCATGGAAAAAAGCTGCAATATGTAGGGCATTTTTAACTCCGAATCTTGCAGGAATGGAATTAATTCCGTTAGCTGTATCGAAGTCATAATCTTGAGATCCATATATTATGTCAAAACCAGCAACCCATAATGTGTTAGCTGCTCCAATAAAAAGAGGAAGCCAAGATATTTTTCCTGTAACTGCAAGCCAAGCTCCAACAGGGGCAGCTGCTGAGGTTATGCCTAAAACCAAGTGGCAAGCCCAAGTAAAGCGTTTAGTATATGAATATATAATTAATAAAAATAGTGCTATAGGTGAAAGTATTAAGCATAGAGGATTTAGCATATAAGCCCCTATAATCATTACTAAAAAACATAGAGAAGAAAATAATATTACCTCTTTCTTTTTCATAAGTCCTTGAGGTAATTGTCTAGTAGCTGTACGTGGATTTTTCTTGTCTATTTCAGCATCTATAACTCTATTAATAGCATTTGCACCAGTTCTAGCTCCCATGAAGGCTACTAATATCCAAAATATAACGTAGGGAGAAGGAAGTCCCTTACTTGCAAGCAACATGGATATTAATGCGAAGGATAAAGAGAATATTGTATGTGAAAACATAACTAATACTCCATAATCATGGGCTTTTTTTATAGCTTTATTAAGTACCATTTTAATGCTCCTTTCGGCAATTATGCTACGTAAATTTTCACAAATGAAAGTATAGCACAACTAAAGTATGAATGTAACTAGTTAATCAAATTTTTTGAGAATGTTTTTCAAAGCAAATAACATATTGTGTATATCTTCCTTTGTTATAACTAAAGGAGGCTGGAAGGCTATAACATCTCTATTTAAACCATTTTTCCCAATAAAGAATCCAGAGTCCTTCATTTCTTCTAATATAATGTCTGTGATCTCTGCAGAAGTAAGGTTATTGCTTGATTGAGTTTGTATTCCTAGCATAAGACCAATACCTCTAATTTCTTTAATAACTGGAGATGATAGTTCTTCTAACTTTGACTTCAAATAAAAACCCAGTTCCTCGGACTTTTTAACTAAGGAATTCTTCTCAATATAATTAAGCACACTTAATGCTGTATAAGCAGCCACTGGATTTCCTCCTAAAGTTGAAGCAGAAGGTCTATCAAAAGACTTAGCTATCTCATCTGTAGTAGAAAATGTTGATATAGGAATGCCGTTACCTAGAGCTTTCGCAGTTACAATTATGTCTGGAACTACGTTATAGTGTTCTATACAGAACATCTTTCCTGTTCTTCCATATCCAGTTTGAACTTCGTCAACAATTAGTAAAACATTATATTTTTCTAAAAGGCTTTTGACTTTACTTACATAATCAAAGGGATATAGAATTATGCCGCCATTTCCTTGAAGTGGTTCAAGCATCATGGCAGCTATTTTATCTCCGTTTTTCTTTAGCACTTGTTCCAATTGAGTTAAAGACTTTTCCATGGCTTCCTCATAACTTGTATCAGGGGAATAAGGTCTTTCTATAAAGAAGATATTCTCTTTAACTAGGTTATCATCTAATCTCCACATTGGTATTCCTGTGACACTTAATGCTAAGTGAGTTCTACCGTGTAATCCTCCATTTAAAGCTATAAATCCATTTTTTTTAGTATGTAGTCTTGCTAAGGCCATAGCACCTTCATTAGCTTCTGAACCAGTAGCACAAAAGAAAGTTCTTTTAATATTTCCTGGGAATATCTCAGAAAGTTTTTCAGCTAGGTCTACCATAGGTTGAGTTAAATACAGCGTTGTTGTATGCTGAAGAGTATTTAACTGCTCTATTGTTGACTTAAGTATTTCTGGATTCGAATGACCACAATTCATAACCGATACACCAGAGAAAAAGTCAGTATATTTTTTATTGTTTTCATCAAATAAATATTGCATATTTCCAGCTGTTATTTGTGGTGGATTTTTATAAAAGTGTGCAGTAGCTGGAAAAAAGTACTCTCTTCTTTTTTCTAATATCTTTTGAGGTCCTATAAAAGTCATAATATAATCTCCCTTCTAAATAGCTTTAAAGTTTAAGGCACCAAGAGTGAAACCTGCTCTAAGTGTTTCTAATTCATTAAATAAATCTTTAGATTTACTAGTGTCTTCTATAGCTTTTTTATAAACATCAATTACACTCTCAAGTTCTTGGGTTGAGTATGTTTCTCCTTCAATACGTAAGCTTACAGAGTTATTTATTCCTTCTAAAATAGGTAATAAACATAGTTCCTTGGCAGTAAATAAATGATTTTTCCCATTTTGATCTATATATACTGGGTTTTCGCCTTTATCTGTCATAAGTACTAATACACTATTATTTACATAAGAATTATCTGCTTTTTCTATAGGTTTTAGACTATCTATATTGTCGTATAAATTATGATCTAAATACATTACCTTTATTGGGCCGTGAACAATCATCTCTAATGGCTCTTTGGTAGAGGTAATAAAAGAACCAAGTTCATTATTTCTTGTCTCAATGGATAAGGTAAATTCATTAACTCCAAGATTTTTATAGAATTCTAGAGCCTTATGGTTATAAATGTTTAAGTTATAATTTGAAATAGTTTTATACTTATGTGCATACTTCTTTATAGCACCTAAGTTAGAAACTAGTAATCCATCAAATAGGTGACCATGTTTGCTTAAATATTGATCTATAATATCAAATTGAAGTTCATTCATCATTTGAGGTAGTTCCAAATAAATCTTAGTAGAGTTTTTTATAGTTATCAAAGTGTTAAGTTCATCTAAATTAATGAATTCATCAGGAAGAAGAACTTCACTAGGCAAATAAATCCTATCTACATTTTTTTCTATAGCAAGCTTAGCTTGTTCAAAGCTATTTACCTTTACAGATAAATTATGTTTCAGGTTAGACTTAGAATCAGGAATATTTAATTCAGATAAAACTTTCTCAATAGAAGTGTCAGTAATTTCAGGCTCTTCTGTTGGGGAAGAAAATACTTTTCCGGTAGAGTAGAATTTTCCAGTACCTTCATAGCGAGTATTTATGAAATCTAAACCAGGTTTTGAAAAGGCGTAGGCAGTAGTAAAATCACGTTTTCTGCCTTCAAATAATTCTTGAGCATGTTTTTTTCGATTAAAACTTAATGGATCTTCTATGTAACGATCAATGGCTTCACCATAAGTGTTTATTAAATTAACAATAAAATCTGTATCTCTCATACGTCCTTCAACTTTAAATGAAGTTATGTTTGCCTCAATAAGTTCAGGAATATGTTCATACATATACATATCCTTTGCAGCTAAAGGGTATTCTGAGGGGTAAGCGTATCCATCTTTTTTTATAGTATAAGCCCATCTGCAAGGTTTAAAACATCTTCCTCTATTAGAGCTATTACCTAAAACTACAGAGCTATAATAACAATTAGCACCATTTACAGTGCACATATCTCCATGCATGAAATATTCAGTTTCTACTCCAGTTGCAATTTGAAGAGCTTTAGCAGTTTTTAAATCCATTTCCCTTGATAATACGACTCTTGTAACTCCAAGATCTTTAAGAGCATTTACAAATTCTATATTATGAACGTTCATCATAACAGAAGAATGTATCTCAAAATTGTTGAAATTATGTTCTTTACAAATTTGAAGAATACCTAGATCCTGAACTATTAATCCATCTACTTTAATATCATTTAAGTACCTTAAGTATTCGATAGCTTCATCAACTTCGGAATCATTCATCATATTATTCACTGTTATATAGATTTTTTTATCTTGTTCATGAGCTAAATCTAAGGCTTCTTTAATCTCTTCGTTTGAGAAATTATATCCTTTTCTCATCATTCTCATGTTAAGTGATTTCCCACCTAGATAGATGGCATCACAATTTGCATTTACCACACTTTTAAAAATCTCCATATTTCCTGCTGGAGCTAGTAATTCTACTTTTTTACCATTAAAATATCTTGCCATTTTTCCTCCTATATAAATGCCTCATTAGTTATATTTTATAAAATAATCATATAGATAATATTATCACAAATCAAAATTAATGGAATATAAACAAAAGATAGTTTAAAAATAAAACTATCTTTCTTGTAAATTTCCACTATAAGAATTTATTAAAGGAAGTTCTATTTTTGAATAGAAGCCTTCTTCTATATCGCTTGATAAAGTTAATATACCATCATGAGCTTTTATAATTCTTGAAACCATGGGTAAGCCAAGTCCATGACCATTGTGAATCTGATGTTTTCTTTTAGATGAAAAAGGAAGTTCAAGTAAGTCATTTAAAGAGTCTCTGTTAACTCCTTTTCCGTTATCGTATATAGAAAGAGATGCTATGTTACAAATTGAATCACAAGAGACTTTTAGATGAATATGACAGCCGTCTTCATTATGATGAATACTATTTTGTATAAGATTTGTAATAGCACGAATCAATAGACGTTCATCTCCCTTTATAGTTGATTTATCATCAAGTTCATCTATTTCTAGAATGAATTTTTCATTTAAATCATTATTTAAAAAATCTGATACTACATATCTCACCAAGGAAGATAATCTGACTATTTTTTTATTTAGTGGCTGCATTTCATATTCTAGCATAGAAACAAGATTTAAATCGCTAACTAAAGCACCTAATTTTTCAGCTTGTTTACGAATAATGCCTGCTTGCAATCTTTGTTCAGTTGAAAGATTATAATTTTCTTCTAAGTCATTGGCATATCCTAGAATTATGGATAATGGAGTACGTATATCATGAGAAATACCTGCAATCCAGTTAGATCTTGCTTCATCTCTAGATTTTAGAGCTGAGTTTTTATCACTTAATAATGAGGAAGCATGGTTTATACTTTCAGCAAGATTAGATAAAACACCTTTTGGTTCTATAAATACATTTTTATCTTCCTCCAAAGATTTTATAGCCTTAGTAAGAGGACGAATAGATGTAATTAGTTTTGAACCTATTAATAATGATAAAATCAGTATTAAAAAAATATTACCCATGATTAGAAGTAAGATTCTAAAAGGAAGATCTTTTATCCAGTTAAAGGGAAGAACATGCTGATATTTAGCTATGGTATCTTTTGGGTATCCTACTACCATTAGACCGTAATTATTTTCCCAAACAAAGACTGGATAATCCATAAGATAACCTCGAGAGAATTTAGCTACATCAGTTATTGAATAATTTTTAATAGTTTCAGTAGGGAGAGCATAACTCCATAATATTTCCCCGCTATTATTAAGTAACATTGCCCAAGCAGAATTTTTATCTAAAAGTTCTTTTGAGGGTGTGGATAAATAAAAATCATTATTTGTTTTGTATATATCCTTTGATATTTCTTCTACTACAATTGAAGGAGAGTGACCTGAGTTCATACCTTTAGATAACCAGATAAAAAGCAAAAAAAAGTTAAGTAACAATATAAATATAACAATAAATATTGTTGACCCAATAAATCTCTTTAAAATTTTTATAGCACCCTCCATTAAGAATTCTCCTTTATTAAAAGCTTATAGCCTAAACCTCTAACTGTAACTAGATATTTGGGGTCTGAGGGATTGGATTCAATCTTTTCACGAATTCTACGTATATGAACTGCTAAGGTATTTTCATATCCATAATAATCATCACCCCAGGTAACTTGGCAAAGGGCATCATTAGTAACGATACGATTTTTATTTTCGTAGAATTTATTTAATAAAATAAGCTCTTTTGCGGTAAAAGGACATTCTTTATCATCATATGATACAATTCCACTCTCTAAGTCTATTTTATGATTTCCTAATTCAAAAATAGGTTTCTTTTCTTGAACAATTGGAGAATAAACTCTTCGTAGAATTGATGTTAATCTTAAAACTAATTCACGTGGTAAAAATGGCTTAACTATGTAATCATCAGCTCCCAGACCAAGTCCTAATAAACGATCCTCATCCTCTCCTTTTGCTGACAGAAAAACTACAGGTATACTTGAAGTTTTACGAATAGTTGATAAAAGAGAAAATCCATCTCCATCAGGGAGCATTATATCTAAAACAGCAATATCGGGACTTATTTCATAAAATATCTTTAAAGCCTCCGAACAATTAGATGCTTCATATATTCTATTGAATCCATTTTTACGTAAGAAACCATGAAGCATATTTCTTATCTCAAACTCATCATCAACGATAAGTAACTTTTTGTTTTTTAAATCATTCATATTAAATCACCTAAAAATAGTATATCAGTTATAAGATGTTATAAACATTCTTGGTAATTATTTAAGGTTAGCGTAATGTTGATGTTAGATTAAAGAAATATAAGATATATATACTTAACCTATAAAAACATTAGGAAGGATGGAGTAAATAATGAATAACATTGTTTCTACAAGTAAACTATCTAAAAAATATGGTGATATCTATAGAGTTAAGGATATTGATTTATTCGTAAAAAAAGGAGATATTTATGGTTTCTTAGGGCCTAATGGAGCTGGTAAATCGACAACTTTAAAGATGCTTTTAGGATTAGTTAAACCAACAAGTGGAACTTTTAAGATTTTCGATCAAGAATTTGAGAGTAATAGAAGTAGTATTTTAAAAGAGGTAGGCTCTTTAATTGAATCACCTTCATACTATGGACATCTTAGTGGAATAGAGAATATAAGGGTGATGCAGCGATTAAGAGAAGTTCCGGATAAGAATGTAGCGGAAGCATTAAGAATAGTAAGATTAGAAAATCAAAAGGATAAAAAGGTTTCTCATTATTCACTTGGAATGAAGCAAAGATTAGGGATAGCTATGGCACTTTTAGCATTTCCTAAATTACTAATATTAGATGAACCTACAAATGGACTTGATCCTGCTGGTATTAGTGAAATTAGAGAGCTAATTCAAACTTTGCCAAGAAGATATGGAATCACTGTTTTAATATCCAGTCATCTTCTTTCTGAAATTGAACAAATAGCCACATCTGTAGGTATAATAAATAACGGAAAAATGCTTTTTCAAGGAGAAATGGATGAGCTTAAGATGAAAAGTAAGTCAACTATAGCAATTAAGACAGATAATAATAGATTAGCTAAGGATATATTAGTCAGAAGAGGGATTGTAAATACTCAAGAAGGCAATTTTTTAATGCTTAGGGATATTATTGATAGACAAGTAGTTCAAATAAATAAAGAATTAACTAATCATGATATTGGTGTATTGCGTATAGAGGAACATAAGAAAAGTTTAGAAAACATTTTTCTTAGTCTTACTGGAAAGGAGCAGAGCTTATAATGAAAGCTATTAGTTTAGAATTTTATAAATTAAGACATAAACATTTATTTAGTATGATTACAATGTTTATGTTAGGGGAGATAGCCTGGGCCTTTATGGCAGCAAGTATGTCCTTTGCGCGTAATCCTAAAACAGCGGGGTGGGAACCTGTAATTGCTATGTTATCATCAATGAATGGGCTTTTTTTACCTATACTTTGCGCTATTGTAGTATCTAGGATTTGTGATATGGAGAATAAGGGGAATACATGGAAAATGTTATTATCTGTTTCACTAAAGAGAGGAGATATCTACAAAGCTAAATATATATGTTCATGTATAATCATGAGTTATGCAGCTCTTATTCAAGTTTTTGCTGTAGCTATTTATGGGAAAAAGAGTGGTTTTACACAACCGCTACCTATACCTTTACTAATTAGATATTTCATAGGCATATTTATAGTAAATGCTGTAATAATAGCTTTACAGCAATGGGTATCTATGGCTATTAGTAATCAAGCTTTTTCATTATGTGTTGGGATGATTGGCGGATTTATAGGACTATCAGCAGATTTATTTCCTATAATTATAAGAAGAATATTTATATGGTCTTACTATAGTGGATTAAGCCCTATTATCCAAGTTTATGAAAATGAGAAAATGAGTTTTGCAGTTCGAAACATAGGAGCTTCAGCTTCATTATTAGCAATAATAGCTATGATGGGAATAATCATTTATTTCTTAGGAAGTATGTATATAGAGAGTCAGGAGGTGTAAATGTGAGAAGTTTAAAAAACAGTATTATAGCAGAATTTATAAAAATAAAGCATTCGCATATATGGATTGTAATGGTTGCATTACCAAGTATAAGTGTGTTAATTGGATGTGCAAACTTTTCTATGAATATAGGAGTTTTACAAAAAGAGTGGTATAGTTTGTGGTCTCAAGTAGGCTTATTTTATGGAGAGTTCTTTTTACCTATTTTGATTGGTATATGTTGCGCCTACTTATGTAGATTAGAACATTTAAATAGAAATTGGAACATGACAATGACTACGCCTATACCTATAGGTAATGTTTTTTTGTCAAAACTTATTATGGCAGGAATAATAACTTTCTTTATTCAAGGATTATTTTTTGCACTATATTACCTTAGTGGGAAGCTTATAGGTCTTAACAGTCCTTTACCTATAGAGATATATGGATGGTTTATACGTGGATGTTTAGCATCTTTAACAATAAGTACAATTCAGCTAGCTTTATCAATTAGAATGAAGAGTTTTGCTGTTCCTATAGGTATTGGCTTATGTTTTTCTTTTATAGGTCTTGGATTATACGTAGTAAAGCTAGGTATGATTTTTCCTTACTCATTATTATCTATTGGTATGGGAATAATAAGCCAGCAAAGTATTTCAGGAATCCAGTGGATAATCTTTTTTATGGTAAATCTTTTTTATATTGTTTTAATTAGCAGAGTTACAATAAGAAAAATGAAAAGGATAGATGTAGTAGCTTAGGTAAGTGATATAAAAGTATAAGATAAATGGAGCCGTGTATAACGGTTCTTTTTGTTTTATAATGAACTTGATGCAAAAATGGAACCTTTATACATATGAGTTTATCTTAGTAGTGTAGGAGGTGAATAATTTGAAAGTAGGGGAGAACGTAATAAGTATTTATAATATGGGACTTAAAAGAGAAAAAACGAAAGAAATAGACAAGGAAGAGTTTGCAGCACTTATTGAAACTTATAAAGTGTCTCTATACAGGGTTGCTAAGGGGATATTAAGAAATGAATATGATGTTGAAGATTCAGTAAGTGAATCAGTTCTCAAGGCATTTAAAAACTTAAACAAACTGAAGGATAAAAACAATTTTAAGGCATGGATTATGAGAATACTTGTAAATGAGTGCTATAGTCTATTAAACAAGAAAAAAAGGGTGGATCTTCAAGATGATATGGGTGTTTATGATATAACTTATGAAGACAACCATAAAGGTGATATGATTGATTATATAAACAAGTTGGACAAAGACTCAAGAGTAATATTGACCTTATTTTATTATGAAGATATGAGTATAAAAAGTATAAGCGAAGTTTTAGAAATATCTAATGGGACAGTTAAATCAAGGCTCAGTAGATCAAAAGAGAAACTTAAAAAACTTTTAGAAAATAGTGAATGGGGTGGATATAATGAGTAGTTTTGACGAACTTATTAAAAATAAAATTAATAAAGAAGATTGGGCAGTGCCTAAGACATTAGATGATAAATTAAGTGAACTTATTGATGAATTACCTAGCGAACCTAAGAGAGTGAATAGTAGAAGTTATAGAAAAATAGCCGTAGCTGCAGTGGTGACTTTAACAATTTTATTAGCGTTTAACTCTTCTTCGGTTAAGGCAGCAGTTAGCAATGTTATAGAATACTTTAATATAAATAAAAACTCCGAGTATGTAGGAGAAGCAAGTGCCTTTCTAGAGTTTAATAATTCTATAGGAATAAGTGCCGAAGATAAGGGGATTAAACTTACTATAGACAACATAGTAGCAGATGATAACTTTTTAAATATTTTTTATACTGCTGAAAGTAAAGAAGATATACCTAGGTCAGAGTATGAGGATTATTTGTCAGCTTTTGAGGCTCAGCCTTCGTTAGGATATAAAATAAATGGAAAAGAAACTGTAAATGGAGGATCAAATAATGTTGGAGAAGCATATCTTGAATCCAATAAGGTATTGAGAGGGATAAGTAGATTTGATATATCTCAAGAAAAAATAGATAGTAAGTTTAATATAGAGATATCTACAGATAGAGTTTTAAAAACAGAAGGCAACTGGAGTATAAAGACATCAATAGATAAAAGTAAAACAGTAGCAGCTAGTAGAATAATTACTCCTAATAAAGCTACTGTTGTAAATAATGGAGTTAAAAATAATAATCTCAATATAGATAAGGTAGTATTTTCTCCATTAGGAAATCAGATTGTTATAACAGAATATACAGATGAGGATTCTTATTCATTTAATAGCTTTGCAATTGAGGACTCAAAAGGAAACCGTACAGCCGCTTTTAGTCAAGGCTTTATAGGGACAGATGGGGGTAAAATTACAAACAGTTTTGAATTTATAGGGATAGACAAAGACACAGATTACATTAATATAATACCAATAGATTCTAATATAGGAAGAGCTACAGATAGTGAAAAGATTGATATTAAAAACCTTCCTTTAACTATCAAAATAAATGAGTATGGAAGTATAATAATAGATGATATTATATTTTCTAACAATCAGATAAAGGTTAAATTTAGAAAAAGCGGGATAGTTCCATTATCAGATGAATTTAAGTTTTATGATAAAGAGGGTAATGAAGTTATTTATAATGATAGGGTACTAGAGCATTTTGTCGATAGAACAACGGGGGTATATACTACTACTTATACATCGTATAAGGATGTTGAGGATTTCTCGAAATATGCGAAATTATCAGTAATTTATACTGGAAATATGAAGTTATTAGAAGATCAGAAAATAAAAGTAGATTTAAAATAATATGAACGGTAAAGGCGACCTATTTAGGTTGCCTTTTTATATTACAGCACCCCACATATATCCAGTATATTATTTGCTTTGCGGAAAAAACTATAACCAGTGTAAATATTTTAGTGTGGAGGTATATTATGTCTAAATTATCAAGGAAGAAAAAAGAAAATATAGATGATTTAGAAAAATATTATGGGTTAGCTGAAAATAAAAAATTAGAAGGGTTATTAAATAATGATATTATATTTAGAGAGTTTATGATTAACGATAAGTATTCAGCTATTATATTTTTTCTAGTTGGTTTTAGTGACAATGAAGAAATTAATTCATATATATTAAAGCCGTTAAATAAATTTGCACATGATTATAGTGAAAAAGAAAATACGCTTCTTAAAAACCATATAAAACAAGAGATTTTGGTTTCAGATATTAAAACTACTTCATTGATTAAAGACATACTTAATAATGTCTTATGTGGGAAAGTCATTTTATTAGTAGATAAAATTGATGAAGGTTTTATAATAGATGTTTGTAATTTTAAAACAAGAAATATAGAGGAACCTGTTACTGAACCTGCAACAAGAGGACCAAGGGAAGGATTTACAGAATTTATTGAGACCAACATAACGTTAATAAGAAGAAGATTAAAGACTCCTAGATTGAAAGTAAATAAAATGGAGGTAGGTAAGCTTACAAAAACTAACGTTATAATCACATATATTGATGGAATTGCAGAGGAACATTTAATAGATGAAATAAAGAAAAGAATTTTAAAAATTGATATTGATGGTATTTTAGAGAGCGGATATATAGAAGAGCTTATTGAAGATAATAGATATTCAATATTTTCTCAAATTGGATATACTGAAAGACCAGATAGATTAGTTGCATGCTTACTAGAAGGTCAAGTTGGAATAATTGTTGATAATACACCAATAGTACTTATAGCTCCACAAACATTTATTCAGTTTATACAGTCAAGTGAAGATTATTATGAAAGATATATTCCTAGTGCAATGATTAGGATAATACGATATTTAGCTTTAACTACAGCTTTATTTCTACCATCGATTTATATAGCTGTGTTAACATTTCACCCCGGGATGCTTCCAAAAGCGTTGCTTCTAAATATTTGGGCATCAAGAGAAGATGTTCCTTTTCCTGTATTTGTTGAAGCAATTGTCATGGAGATATTTTTTGAAGCTTTGAGAGAGGCGGGAGTAAGGCTGCCCAGGACGACTAGTCAGACGGTAAGTATAGTTGGGGCTTTAATTATTGGTCAGGCAGCAGTGCAGGCAGGAATTGTTTCTGCATCAATGGTTATAGTAGTTTCAGTGACAGGTATTTCTTCATTTATTATTCCTCAATATAATTTAGGGTTATCGATCAGAGTATTAAGATTTAGTTTCATGATTTTAGCTGGAGCATTTGGTTTATATGGGGTCTTTATGGGGATTTTGATTATGCTGATACAT
Organism: Clostridium sp. UBA1652; assembly: GCF_002320975.1. Lineage (NCBI taxonomy): Bacteria > Bacillati > Bacillota > Clostridia > Eubacteriales > Clostridiaceae > Clostridium > Clostridium sp. UBA1652. Next base: position 10,124 of record NZ_DCLI01000082.1, on the reverse strand, counting down.
ATGGCTAAACTTGAGTCTTTTGGGGTTCCATATTTATCACCTTTAGCACCCCTTGATTCAAAATCATTAAAAGATGTGTTCTTTAGAGCTCCATGGTGGTTGATGAAAAAAAGACCTTCATTTATTGCAAAAAAAGATGTTTCAAGAATAAGTGAAGGAGGAAATAAAAAGAATGAAGATTAAGAGGATTTTCATTGTAGCTATTATAATTTCATTCACTTTAACGGGTTGTTGGGATCAACAAGAACTTGATTTTGTCTTTATAGTCTCTGGAGTAGGAATTGATAAGCTAGAGGATGGACAAATAAAATTGACTTTGCTATCAACCTATCCTAAAGCTAATAAGAGTTCAGGGTCTAATTTAAGTAGCTCTCCACTGGATGAATTTATTTTGATATCAGAAAAGGGAGAAGGTATGGTTGATATATGCAGTAAGATATCAAAAAAATTGTCAAGGAAATTAGTTTTTTCACAGCTTGAGGGTATAATAATTGGAGAAGAAATGGCTAAAAATGGATTAGAAGAGGTTTTAGATTTTTTTCCACGTATGCCTGAGATACCTATGAAAGCTTTTATAACTTTTTCAAAAGGAAAAGCAATAGATGCTCTAAGTTTGAAGAGCTATTTAGAGTATAATTCAGTTAAAAAGATTGATAAGCTCAGAGATTTAAATACAGCGACTAAAATGTATATAAAGGATTTTATTTATATGATAAATGAAAGCGGTATTCAGCCTTGTATTTGTGTTGTTGGAGAGTATGATATTATAGGAGATTCTTGTGAAAACAACGAGAAGACAGTTGGGGTTATAGGTGGAGCTGTGTTTAATGAAGATAAATTGATTAAGTTTATAGGGATTAAAGAGCTTAAAGGTATCATGATAGTAAAAAATAAGCTTCGTCAAAATTATATATGTGTTAATGCTGATAAGTTAAAAAAATCAGGCAAGGTATCAGGAGAAATTACTAAAGTAAAAACGAGGGTTACACCCACCATTGATAATGGAGAGATATCTATAGAAATAGATGTTTTTATGGAGGCAAATATTATAGACAGTAGTGCAGGATTAGATTTTAGTGAAGTTAAAAATATACACTACATAGAGAACTTATATTCTAAAGACATTGAAAACTTGGTAAATGACACAATCAAATATGTAAAACATAACTGCGGGGTAGATGTTTTTGGTTTTGGAACTATAATACATGGAAAATATCCAAAGCAGTGGCATTCATTATATAAAGATAATTGGGATGAGTTATGGAAAACTATTAATATTAATGTAAATTCTAAGGTGAAGATAAAGGGAACTGGTTTTGATAATAAATCAATAATGGAAAAAAGTAATTAATAAATGGAGGGTAAGAGAATATGAGTAAATATTTATTTCCTTGGAAATCAGAATACATGTTAGACTATCCTGAAATAATGCCTATATTTATTTTAATTCTGGGAATTTTGTTGTCTGTATTTTCTTGGCTTATAAGAAAATATATTGAATAAGGAGTTTTGTTATGGAAGAGATATCAAGTAAGCAATTATTCTCAATGCTGCTGTTATTTGAAATAGGTAGTACAATTATATTTGGTTTTTCTACTCATGCAGGTAGAGCTGCTTGGGCATCTGTTCTTTTATCCACATTAATCGGCATTTTAATTAACATTGTATATTACACCCTAATGAAACTTAATTCTGGACTAACATTAATTGAATGGTATCCAGCTCAATTAGGCTTTTTTATAGGAACACCAATAGCATGGATATATGCCCTAGAATTTATTTATGATGGTGGAAGAGCTTTAAGTGATTTACAGATATTAATACCCACAACTATTTTACCTAAAACGCCTATGTTTGTAGTTGAATTGATATTTATTTTAGTAATAATGTATGCACTATTTAGTGGAATAAAAACTGTTGCGAGGATTTCACAATTATTTTTCCCCATAATGGCTATATTATCAATAATTGAAATTATACTACTAGCACAATCAGATGTTATAAATTATCAATATATTAAACCTTTCTTTGGAAAAGGGTGGGAAGATATTAAAGATGCAGTATTTCCCTTAGGAATTACTCAAACATTTGGGCAAAGTATAGAATTTGCAATGATTTGGCCTATAGTAAAAGATTCTAGTAATATATTTAAAAGCACAATAAAAGGGATAACTATAGCTGGACTATTTATAGCGCTTTTAGATATTATAGCTGTATCAGTTTTTGGAGAAACAACATTTTCTAGCTCCATTTTTCCTATGTATAGACTAGTAAGGGTAATAAATGTAGGTCATTTTATTGAAAATTTGGATGCCATAAATGTTTTATATTTTTTAACTACGCTTTTCTTTAAGTTATATATTCATTTATATTGTGCTTTGAAGTCTATTCAAATACTAACCTATTCTAAAAATTATAGAAAATTTATTATTCCAATATGCGCTTTAGTTTTATATATGTCGTTAAATATGTCAACATCGGCAGCGGAACACCTAGAAGTTGGAACTAAAATAATACCATTTACTTTGTGGCTACCATTGTTTTATATACTTCCTATACTTTTATTAATTATAACAATAATAAAAAGAAGAATTAGTCAGTTAAACTAATTCTTCTTCTGATGCTTTTTTATCAACAAACAAGTTATAGGTAAGACCTATTAATATAAGAATACCACCAATCAACTTACCTTTAGACAACAATCCGTCTTTAAAGTAATCAACAGCCATTCCTGAAAAAAGTTGTCCTATAAACATTAATAGGGTTAGATAAAAAGCTGGAACCTTGGGAGTAACTATATTTGATGAAGATACAACCAGTACACCGACTAATCCACCTAAATATGCCCAAAAGGGTACAGATTTTAAGGTGTCAGTAGAAAAATTTATAAATTCTCTGCTTATAAGGAAAACAAGAATTCCTCCAGCAAGTCCAGTGACATAGTTATAAAAGGTTCCTTGAACTAGTCCTATTTTTTCTGCTAAAGAAGAGTTTATATTTCTAGCAATTACCGTAGAGGCACCAGCTAGTATAGATAATATTATAATTAAAATCATAGATAATCCCCCTTAATATACGCTCATTATAAAAATACCTAAAGAAATAGCAATTAATCCAATAAGCTTTTGTTTATTAAATTTAACAACTTCAGCTCCAAGAAAACCATAATGATCTATAAGTATTGAAGCTACAGATTGACCCAAGAGGCCTAAAGAAAGAGTTAGAGAAGCTCCTAAATAATTAAAACTCATATTTGTAAATAAAACAGTAAAAATTCCTATTAAACCGGCACTATAGATATAAAGTGGAATGTTTTTATCAAAAGATATTTTTTGTTTTTTTACTATAACCCAAATAATCATTGCAATAAGTCCAGTGAGATGAATTATTATAATAGCAGTATAATTACCCAAAGAGGAAGAGAGTTTTCCGTTAAAAACAATCATTATAGTAATTAAAATACCTATTAGAGCAGAATATATTTTATACATAACATTTCTCCTTTTTCTACGATTAATATAAATTTATCATAGATTAGATAAATGATATTATGACATATGTCATATGAATTTATGCTATAATTTTAATGTTATTATTGGAGTAAAATTGAGGGTGGAGTTAATATATGGGAGAAAAGATTATTGATAAGAAGATTTTAGAAAACTATATAAATAAATATCAAATAGACGAGGTTTTCAGTAATGATATGAAACCCTATATGCATTTATTTAAGTTTAATAAAGGTGAGCATATATGTAGAGTACAAGAGGATTTAGAGTATTTATATTTTTTTGTTAGTGGAAAAGCTAAAGTTTACACTGTAATGAGCAATGGAAAGTCTCTGTTATTGTGTTTTTATACACCATTTAAGGTAATAGGTGATGTTGAATTTATGTACTTTAATAAAGCTGACTGTAGTGTTCAAGCTATTGAAGAAACCTACTGTGTTGGAATAGCTTTTGAACATATAAGAAAATACTCCATTGAAGATAGTAAGTTTTTAAGATTTATATGTGATGGTTTGGCTGAAAAACTTACAAGGTTAAGTAAGTATAGTTCAATTAATTTATTGTACCCTTTAGAAAATAGAGTGGCTAGTTATATATTATCTAATAAAGAAAAAAACACCTTTAAAGAAAATCTTACAGAAACTGCAGAGCTTTTAGGATCTAGTTATAGACATTTATTAAGAACCCTAAACTCTTTATGTAGTAAATCAATAATAAGAAAGAAGAAAAATTATTATGAAATTATAGATGAAGATGTATTAAGAGGGCTTGCGGAAGATTTATATGAGTAAATCTCCGCTTTTTACTGAGGATTAGAGTATTTATGAAGGTATTTATTAAATATATATTCTAATACAGTAGTAGCAGGAATTCTTGAAACAAAGTTCATCTCTCCGACTGAATATCTAGTAGAGCATACAAATAGAGGCTTGTGAGCAATGTTAGATAAAGTATTATTGCTCATAGTGGTTACTGATATTACAGTAGCTTTTTTTGTTTTAGCAATATTTGCAGCTTTAACGATTTGAGATGTTTCTCCAGACATAGATATACAAAATGCTAAATCTTTTGAGTTTAAATTAGATGCGGATAAATACATAAGACTTGTATCATCATAATAATATGCTTGTTTTTCCACCAATCTAAATCGTCTAGTCATATCTTCACAAACTATTCTTGAGGAACCTTCCCCATAAAACTCTAATCTATTACTTTCATAGATTAAATCTACTATTTCGTCAATAACCGAATTATTAATAAGGTTTTTAGTTTTCAATATATCATCAAATATATCAAAGTGTGATCCAATATTTTTAGGACTTTGAAGTTTATTATTATCTTCTTGGTTTTCCACAGTATGATATAAAGTATTTTTAAATTCTGAATAGCCGCTAAAGCCTAGCTTTTTACAAAATCTTATTATTGCAGCTGTAGAAACGAAGGTCTTTTTTGATACGTCTTGAATTTTCATGCTTTTAACAGAGCTTGCGTTTTCTATAAAATACTGCAACAGTTCATTTTCATTTTTATTTAAATTTACTCTTGTTTTTTCAATATAATTAAAAAAATTCAAAATAACACCTCGTTTCAATAATTAACGATAAAAGAAAAAGTGGTGAAAAAAATTTCAGAAAGTGAAAAAAATTCAACCTTTGAACATAATTACTGAATGGTCTGAAACGGTTTCTTAAATACGTTATCATATATATAATATAATTAATCAATAAATTTGTCGACAAATTAAAGGGATTTATAACAAATTATATTTAATAACTAGATTCAAAACAATATGAATTAAGAGGAGGATCTCAAATGTTAAAAAAGATGAATAATTATTTTCAGCGCCTAGGTAAAGCCTTTATGCTTCCTATAGCATTGATATCTTTTGCAGGTATATTCCTAGGAATCAGTTCAGCATTTTCAAATCCTAATGTTATAGCAAAAATGCCTTTCTTAGGCAATGAAATATTACAATTAATATTTGTATTTACAAAAGCAATAACAGGAGTACTTTTTAGTAACTTACCAGTACTTTTTGCTATTTCTTTAGCTATAGGTCTTGCAAAGGATGAAACAGCTGTAGCTGGATTTTCAGGATTTATTGGATATATAGTAATGCACATAACAATAAATGCATTTCTTATAAGTAGCAAAACCTTAGCAACAGCAGAAAATTTAAGATCAGCTGGTCAAGGAATGACTTTAGGTATTCAATCAATAGAGCTAGGTGTTTTTGGAGGAATAATCGTAGGGATAATTGTGGCAGAGCTTCATAATAAGTTCTATACAATAAAACTTCCTGACTACATAGGATTCTTTGGAGGAACACGTTTTGTACCAATTATAACAACTTTAGCATTTACAGTAGTTGGATTGCTTATTCCAGTAATATGGCCTCCAATAGGAGCTGGAATTCAAGGGTTAGGATATACAATAGCTAGGTTAGGATACTTTGGAACCTTCTTATTTGGATTACTTGAAAGACTTCTTATACCATTTGGGTTACATCATATATTAAATGCAATGTTTAGATTTACACCTGTTGGTGGAGAAATGGTTATAGGAGGAAACTCTATAGCAGGAGCGCTAAATATTTTTTATGCTCAGCTTGCTGATCCTAATACTACATCATTTTCAACTGAAGCAACACGTTTTTTAGCACAAGGAAAAATACCAATAATGATGTTTGGTTTACCAGCGGCAGCCCTTGCAATGTATAGAACTGCAAATCCTGTAAATAGAAATAGAATAAAAGGAATACTTACAGCAGGAGCTTTAGCATCACTGGTTACAGGAATAACTGAACCACTAGAATTCTCTTTCTTATTTGTTGCACCAGTATTATATGGAATTCATTCAGTACTATCAGGAATATCCTTTATGTTAAATCATATTTTAGGAGTTGCAATAGGTAATACTCAAGGAGGCGCTATTGATTTAGTAGTTTTCGGTATGCTTCAACCTAACACCAAATGGTTTATAACATTATTAATAGGGATAGCTTATGCATTTATATATTACTTTACTTTCAAGTTCGTAATATTAAAGATGAACTTAAAAACTCCAGGTAGAGAAGATGATATAGAACTTGACGAAGAAAATTTAGTTTTAGACAATAGTGATTTTGATGGAAAAGCTATAGAAATAATTAAGTATTTAGGTGGAAAAGACAATATAGAGACAGTTAACAATTGCTTTACTAGACTTCGTGTAGTAGTTAAAGATATGAGTTTAGTTGAAGAGAGTGGATTTAAGAGAACTGGAGCTGCTGGGGTTATAAAACCAAGTGAAACAGATATTCAAGTAATATATGGACCTTCAGTTTCAAGTATAAAAGCTTCAGTAGCAAAAGAGCTTAAGAGAAAGTCATAATTAAATTTTAACATAAATACAGCAACACAAATAATATAGTTTTAGAAGCATAGGAGGATTTCATAATGAAGAAATTTAATATAACAATAGTAGGTGGAGGTAGTACTTGGACACCAGGACTTCTACAAAGTTTATGCAAAATGAAGGATAGCTTTCCTCTAAAGAAACTAGTTATGTTTGATGTAAATGAAGAACGTCAAGCAACTATAGGTGAGTTTGCAAGGATATTATTTAAAGAAAATTACCCAGAACTAGATTTTAGCTACACTACAAAGGTTGAAGAGGCTTATTTAGATGTAGATTTTGTGTTTATGCAAATGAGAACTGGTGGATATAAGATGCGTGAGCTAGATGAAAAAATTCCACTAAGTCTTGGGGTATTAGGACAAGAAACATGTGGTCCAGGAGGATTTGCATATGGCCTTAGGTCTATAAGAGATATGATAAAGACTATAAAGGATATACGTAAATATTCTCCAAATGCATGGATATTAAACTACACAAATCCAGCGGCTATAGTTGCAGAAGCTACTAATAGAGTGTTCCATGATGATAAGAGAATTCTAAACATATGCGATCAGCCTGTAAACTTATTAAGATCTTACGGAAGAATATTAGGAATGAATGATAGTCAGTTTGAACCAGTATACTTTGGGCTTAATCATTTTGGCTGGTTTACTAATCTTTATGATGGACAAGGAAATGATTTATTACCTAAATTAAGAGACACTATAAGAGAAAATGGCTTTAAACCAGTAGATGCAGAGCAAAGAGACAAGTCTTGGTTAGATACTTATGGAATGGTTAAAGATATGTTAGACGATTTTCCAGAATACCTACCAAACACTTATTTACAATACTATTATTATCCAGACTATAAAGTATCACATTTAGATCCTAATTATACTCGTGCAAATGAGGTTATGAATGGAAGAGAAAAGAGAATATTTGAAGAGTGCAAGAGAGTAGCAGAAGTTGGGACTTCTGAGGGTTCAGTGCTTGTGCACAATGATGCTCATAGTGAGTTTATAATAGAACTAGCAGAATCTATAGCATACAACAAACAACGCATATATATTGTAATTATTGAGAATAACGGAATAATATCTAATATTCAAGATGATGCAATGGTAGAAGTAGCAGCAGTTATGACTTCAAATGGACCACGTCCTCTAGCTGTAGGAAAAATAGGAACTTTCTACAAAGGTTTAATGGAATCTCAATTAGCTTATGAAAAACTTGCAGTAGATGCTTATTTTGAAGAATCTTATGACAAGGCTTTACAAGCATTAACTTTAAACAGAACTATAGTCTCTGCTAAAAAAGCAAGACAAGTATTAGATGCTTTAATCGAAGCTAATAATGGATATTGGCCAGAACTTAAGTAATAGATAGTTTAGAATGTACAATGAAGGAAAAAATTCAGCTATGCTGGATTTTTTCCTTATTTAAAAAGGAGGATTTTAAAATGTTTAAGACTATAAAAAATATATTTTCTAATAAAGAACCTCAAGCTAAGCCTAAGCTAATTTTAGCAGCACCACTAGAGGGTGAGCTGGTTTCTATAACAGAAGTTCCAGATCCAGTGTTTTCAGAGAAAATGATGGGGGATGGCTTTGCAATTAAACCTACCATTGGCATAATAGTCTCTCCTATAGAAGGAACAGTAGGAAGTATATTTCCAACAAAACATGCTATTGGGCTTACATCAAAAGAAGGATATGAAATAATAATACATTTTGGATTAGAAACAGTTAGCTTAAATGGAGAAGGTTTTGAGGTTTTAGCTGAAGTGGGGCAGAAAGTTTCTATAGGTGATGAATTACTAAAAATAAATATAGAAAAAATTAAAGATAAGGTTCCATCAATTATCACTCCAGTAGTCATAGCTAATCTAAAAGAGGATGAAAAAATTGTAGTAGAAAAATACAAACAAGTTTCTCTTGCAGAGCAGGCTGTAGCTGTTATAATTAAAAAATAGTTTGTGATAAGGTGGGATTAAAATGAAAATAGCTATTGCGCCAGATTCTTTTAAGGGAAGTTTATCAGCTACGGAAGTTGCAAATGCCATTGAAAAAGGAATAAAAAAAGTTGATAAAAGCATAGAAACAGTTAAGATTCCAATGGCAGATGGGGGAGAAGGAACTGTAGAGTCCTTGGTAGAAGCTACAGGAGGAAAATATATTAAAGTTAAGGTTAATGACCCTTTAATGAGAGAAATAGAGGCTGTTTATGGGATATTAGGTGATAATAAAACAGCAGTAATTGAAATGGCTCAGGCCTCAGGCCTACCACTACTAAAAAAGGAAGAAAGAAATCCTATGAAAACTACTACTTATGGCACAGGACAGTTAATAAAACATGCAGTAAATAGTGGTTGTAGAAATATAATAATTGGAATAGGTGGAAGTGCTACAAATGATTGTGGAGCTGGTATGGCCATGGCATTAGGAGCAAAACTTCTAGATAAAGATGGTAAAGATATACCTTTAGGAGCAGAAGGATTAATAAAACTTAAGACTATAGATTTATCTACTTTTGATGAAAAAATAAGAGAATGTAAATTTATAGCTGCCTGTGATGTAGAGAATCCTCTTGTCGGAGAAAAAGGAGCTTCCCATATTTTTGGACCTCAAAAGGGGGCAGATGAAGATATGGTTAAAGTTCTAGATGAGTATTTAGAGCATTATGGAAATTTACTTGAGAAAAATCTTAATATATCAGTACTTAATTACCCAGGGGCAGGAGCAGCAGGTGGACTTGGAGCTGCACTTTTAGCCTTTTTAAATGCAGAACTTAAAAGGGGAATAGATATAGTTATAGAGGCCTCAAATTTAGAAGAAAAGATTAAGGACAGTGACCTGGTTATAACTGGAGAAGGAATGATAGATTATCAAACTCAATTTGGTAAAACTCCTTTTGGGGTAGCGGAGACGAGTAAAAAATACAGTAAACCAGTAATAGCTATAGCTGGAGGAATAGGTAAAGATGCATCAGACCTTTATAACAAAGGGATAGATAGTATTTTTTCAATAGTAGATAAACCTATGACTTTAGATGAAGCTATGGAAAATGCAGAAAATTTATTAGAAGATACAGCTGAGAGAATAATGAGAATAGTTAAGCTACACACATTATTGCTGTAGAAGCTTTTTCAGCTTTATAAAAGTCATTTAATAGATATGAACTATACCTAAAGAATAAAAAAAAGAGACATGTTATGCCAATGTCATTAAGTTAATG